>NZ_JBFAMX010000609.1:0-6204 GCF_040659615.1 Nonomuraea sp. NPDC049784 | reverse complement strand
GGTCGCCGCGCCCGCCCTGCTGCTCGGCGACGCCGCCGCGCCGCCGAACGAGGTGCTGGCCGGCGTGACCGGCCTGGTGGGCTGGGTCCTGCTGGCGATCGTCGGCGCGGCCCTGCTCCGCTTCTCTCCGGTACGCCGGCCGCAACCGGTCGCCTGACCCGCCGCCTCGCCCGGCCGGCAGCTTCGGCTGGGTGCTCCGGCTTTCCAAGGCGCTAGCCGAGGATCACGCACACCACCAACGCCGTGGCCGTGGCGGCCTCCACGAGCGCACCCAGCACGTCACCCGTGATCCCGCCGAGGCGCCGCCGCGCGTGCCGCAGCAGCAGCAGAGCGGCGCCCATCCCGGTGAGCAGGCCGAGCGGCAGCACGATCACGCCGTACGTGAAGGGGACGCTCGGCGGCGGGGGCACGGCGACGTCCACCAGCGGCTCTACGGACACCGGCGCATCCGAATCGTCCAGCCACGTATCGAAGCGCTCCGTCCCCGTGCTGTCGCCTGGGACCGCGGACGCCGGGGCCCACGTCGTCGGTTCATGGTCAGGGAGCACGCCCAGGCCGAGGACGGCGGCGCCGAGCAGGGCGAGCAGGGTGACGAGCCAGGCGGCGGGGCGGCGTACCGTACCCGCGACCATCGCCCCGAGCCCGTCGGCCCGGGCGGCGGGGACGCCTGCCCGGCAGGCCCACGTCAGCGCCAGCCGCCCGGCCACGCAGGCCATCACGAACGCTGCGAACCCGGCATAGGCCACCGCGACGACCTGGATGACCAGCGTCAACACCAGCGTCATCACGCCGAACGGCCCGATGTCCGACTTTTTCATGATGGCGAGCGCCTGAGCGGCGGGCTTGCCGCTCCCCAGCCCGTCCGCCAGGTCGGCGAGCCCGTCCAGATGCAGCCCCCGGGTCAGCACGGCCAGCAGACCGACCGCCAGCGCCGCCCCCAGCAGCGGCGGCCCCGGCAGGAACAACGGCAGCCCGGCGACCAGGCCGAGCGCGAGCCCGACGGCCGGAGCCAGCACCATCGCATGCCCAGCGACTTCCCGATCCACCCGCTCGACCCGTACCGGGAAGACGCTGAGCGTGCCGATCGCGAGCCTCAGTCCTTCCCAGAGACGCATATCGGACGATCGTAGGCCCACTAGTGTGGCGGGATGCACGTGGTTGAACTCGAAGGCGTAGGTGTCCGAGTCGTCGGCAAGTGGCTGCTGGACGGCGTCGACTGGCAGGTGGACTACGGCGACCACTGGGTGATCCTCGGCCCCAACGGTGCGGGCAAGACGACGCTGCTCTCGCTCGCGGCCGCCGTGCGGCATCCCAGCGAGGGCACGGTCAAGGTGCTCGGCCACAAGCTCGGCCGGGTGGACATGCGGGAGCTGCGCCGCCACATCGGCCTGGTCGCGGCCAGCCAGCGGCTGGTCGACGAGGAGCTGATGGAGGAGGAGGGGGCGACCGCGCACACCGTCGTGCTCACCGGGCACACAGGGACGAGCGTTCCCCTCTGGGACAAGTACGGCGACGTCGAGCGGGAGCGGGCCCACCGGTTCCTGGCCGATCTGGGGTGCAAGGATCTGGCGGACCGGCCGTTCCGGGTCTGCTCGCAGGGCGAGCGGGCCAGGATCAGGGTGGCCAGATCCCTCATGGGAGATCCGGCGGTGCTGCTGCTCGACGAGCCGTTCGCGGGGCTCGACCTGCCGGCCAGGGAAGACCTCATCACCGCCGTCGAGGGCCTGGCCGCGACCCGGCCCGTCCTCACCACCGTGACGGTCACCCACCACCTGGAGGAGGTGCCCGCGACGACCACGCACGCCATGCTCATGCGCGACGCCAGGGTGCTGTCCGCGGGCCCGGTGGACGACGTGCTCACCCCGGCCAACCTCTCCGACTGCTTCGGCCGCCCCCTGCACGTGGACCGCCTCGACGGCCGCTGGTACGCCAGAGCCGTCCGCCCCTGATCCCTCGGGGCTCCAGCAGGCCCCTCACAGCTCCAGCAGGCGGCCCGCGACCACCAGTGCCACGTACTCGGATTCGGCGGCGAGGCGTTCGTTGAGGCGCCCGAGCGCGTCCCTGAACGCCCGCCCGCTGGCCGTGGCGGGCACCACGCCCATCCCCACCTCGTCGGACACCGCCACGATCCGCACCGGTGCCTGCCGCCACGCCGCCACGAGCGCGTCACAGCGCTCGCCGACCGGAGCGCGGTCCCCCTCCCAGGCCCCGTGCTCGTCGAACACCGCCGCCAGCCACGTACCGAGCCCGTCGATCAGCATCGGCGTGGAGGCGTCTCTGATGGCCGAGACGAGGTCGGTGGTCTCGGCGGTGGCCCAGTGCGCGGGCCGCCGCTCCCTGTGCGCCCGCACCCGCGCCGCCCACTCGCCGTCCCCCGCGCCGCCCGGCCCGGTGGCGACATAGGTGACGTACGGCTCCGCCGCCAGTCGCAGCTCGGCCTCGGCCGACTTCCCCGACCGCGACCCGCCCAGCACCAGCGCCCGCCACGGCGCCCTGCCTTCCGGCAGAGCGGGTGACCGTTGGCCTGGCTGGATCTCCAGCTCCGTCCCGTCGGGAACGGCCAGCGCGCCCCACAACAGCAGCCGCCTGGCCAGTTCCTCCTCCGAGCGGACCCGGTGATCAAGCCCGACGGCCACCACCAGGGTCCGGTCGTCCGCCAGGCCCGCCCGCCGCAGGTCCCCGAGTCGTTCCGGCCGGTCGAGCAGGTCGATCAGCACGATGTCGTAACGGGCGGGATCGTGCCGGGCAGTGTCGTGCCCTGCGGGCCCGTCCGTGGGCACCGTCCGCCCCGCCGGGAGGTGGAGCAGCCGGGAGCCGTCTGGGCAGACCAGGCCCAGCCCGCCGGCGCAGGCCCGGTACCCGCGGGGCAGGTCGCCGTGCGGAAACCGGACCACGCCGTCCACGATCACCTCGAGCGCGCGCCGGTGACCGGACGGGAGCCCGGCGCACGAGGCGCACCGGCACCCGGGCTCCGGCCACCCCGCACCGCCCGCCGTACCGGAGAGAAGGACCTTCACCGCGCCGAGCGTACAAACTCCGGCACGTTCCGGCCCGGCCGGGTGTCGCGGCCGCCTCACCGCACAGCCCGGCTATCAGGATTCTGGAACGTTCCAGGTCAGCGGCCGACGCCTGCCCTGGCCCTGGAGCGGCGGCGGGTGGCCACCACGGCCCCGCTCGCCAGCAGGGCGGCCGCGCCCGCGCCGACCGCGATCAGCGTGATCGGCATGCCGGACCCGGCCCCGGTGGCGGTGGCGGCGGCCGTCAGCTCTGTGCCGCCCTTCTCTCTGGACGGGTAGCCGGAGACCGCGAGGACGGCTCCCTGGGCGTTCACGCGGACCTTGGCGGCGGAGGCCAGGAGCTGGGCGGCGGTGGCGTTCTCGGTGCCCGCGACGCACTTCAGCACCCCCTGCCCAGGAGGTTGCTCGCCGGGATACGCGTCGGCGTCCCCGTCGCCGAAGTCCACCGCGACCACCACGCGCTTGTGCCCGGACGCGGCCGCGTCCTTGCCGCACACCGTCTGGAACGACGGCAGGTCCCCGCCGGGCGACTCGCCCGCCGCCCCGTCCGGAGCCACGGAGAAGCGCCACCCGATGACGGAGCCGTCCGGCGGGGAGTACTCGGCCGTCGCGGCCAGCCAGGCCGTACCGTCGCTCTGCCACACGCTCCACGCGCGCGCTGCCCCCGGATCGGCCCCCGGATCGGCCCCCGGATCGGCAGGGGCGGAGTGAGGGAAAGAAAGTAAGGCGGCCGCCCCGAGGGCGGCTCCGGCCGCAACACGATACGCGCGCAGCATCGATTGACCTCCAAGCTCGGGAGTAGGGTTCCAGTGCCTGCGGAGGGTGCGCCGGCGAACCCGCGGAAAAGGAGCGTATGGCATGACATGGCGGTGGCGTTATGAAAATGCAAATGGTGGTGAGGTGACGGATCGCCCTTTGCCGCGAGAAGTTTTTCCGAGCCAGGCGGATGCCGAGTCCTGGCTCGGCGAAAACTGGCGCGACCTGCTCGAATCCGGGGTGGAGCGGGTGGCGTTGCTCGACGAGGACCGCGTGGAGTACACGGGTTTGTCATTGCGTCCCGAGTGAATCGGGGTAATTGAAAAACCCCTTGAGCGCCATTGTGGCTCAAGGGGTTTTTGTCTGGGGACGGGTTACGGGCGGGTGGGCGGGCTCTGCGTCTTGGACGAGTCGCGCTCCACGACCGGGCCGAGCACGTCGTCGATCCGCTTGAGCACGTCGGCGTCCAGCTTGACGCCGGAGGCCTTGACGTTGTCGCGCACCTGCTCGGGCCGGCTGGCGCCCACGATGGCGCTGGAGACGTTCGGGTTCTGCAGGACCCAGGCGACGGCCAGCTGCGCCATGCTCAGCCCGAGGTCGGAGGCGACCGGCTTGAGCTCCTGGACGCGGGTCAGCACGTCGTCGTTCATGAACCGCGCGATCATGGCGCTGCCGCTGTTGTCGGTCGCCCGCGAGCCCTCGGGCGGCTGCTGCCCGGGCAGGTACTTGCCAGTGAGGACGCCCTGGGCGATCGGCGACCAGACGATCTGGCCCACGCCCTCCTTCTCGCTCAGCGGCACGATCTCGCCCTCGATGATCCGCCACAGCATCGAGTACTGGGGCTGGTTCGAGACGATCCGGTCGAAGCCCATCTCGTCGGCGATCTTCAGGGCCTGGGCGATCTGGTCGGCGGTCCACTCGCTGACGCCGATGTAGAGGACCTTGCCCTGGCGGACGAGGTCGTCGAACGTCTTGAGCGTCTCCTCAAGCGGAGTCTCGTAGTCGAATCGGTGTGCCTGGTACAGGTCGACGTAGTCGGTCTGGAGGCGGCGCAGCGAGCCGTTGATCGACTCGGTGATGTGCTTGCGTGACAGACCGCGGTTGTTCTGGCCGGGGCCGGTCGGCCAGTAGACCTTGGTGAAGATCTCCAGCGACTCCCTGCGCACGCCCTTCAGCGCGCGGCCGAGCACCTCCTCGGCCTTCGTCGCCGCGTAGACGTCCGCGGTGTCGAACGTGGTGATGCCCTCGTCGAGTGCCGCCTGCACGCACTGCTTGGCGGCGTCCTCCTCGACCTGGGAGCCGTGGGTCAGCCAGTTTCCGTAACTGATCTCGCTTACTTTTAGACCGCTGCGGCCGAGGTGTCGGAATTCCATGGGTTCGACCTTAACGCCGACCCATGTGGTGATCGGTTTCGGGATAGGGTGCGCGACGTGCTGAAGCTCGTACGCCTGGCGCTGACGGCGGCCATCCTGACCGCGATAGCGGTACGGCTGCGCCGCCGCGCCCAGATGCCCGACAAGCAGCCTCCGCCGCCCCCGGCGCCGAGACCGGGCAGGAGCATGCGGATGCTCCTGGTGTGGGCCGCCATCGCGGGGATTGTGGCGCTGACGCTGGCGGCCGCCCTGGTCCCCACGGAGTCGCAGGGGGCGTCCGCCGCTCAGTGGCGCGCGTACCAGGCCGAGCAGGCCTCCATCGCCGCGGCCATGGAGACCGTGACCCCGATGCCGATGCGGGCCGCGCCCACGCCGGCCCCCACGGTCCCGGCCTCGACGCAGACCCCGGACATCCCGGCCGCGTGCATGCTGCGCGGTCAGGTGACGGTGCGGCCGATCAGCCCGCGCGTGCGGGCGGCGGTGAACCGGCAGTGGCGGCGCATCGAGCGGTGGCTGAAGGCGCACGCGCCGAAGACGTACGCCACGCTGGGCGCGCCCGGCAAGGCCCGCACCATCGCGGTCGCCGAGGCCCAGACGGGCCTGGAGTTCCCCGACGATCTGCGCGCCTCGCTCCTGCGCCACAACGGCATGTCAGGGCCGCTCGAGACCCGCTTCACGTTCGGCGGGGACGACGTCCACGGCGTGCGCGAGATCCGCGACCTCTGGCGCAGGGACTGCGCCGCGGGGGGCGGCGGCCCGATCGGCCGGCTGATCCCCGTCGGCAGCCTGACGGAAGTCGACGCGGACACCCGTCACGTGGAGGTGCCGATGATGGAGAGCGACCCGCTCTGGCCCTCGTACCACGCGATGCTCCGCGACGTGGCCGCCGCGCTGGAGCGGGGCCGCCCCGTGCACGGCGTGCGGCCCACGGTCGAGCGCGGCCTGCTCCGCTGGTCCGACGCCCGATGAGCGAGGCATCCGACGCCCTGTGAGCGGGCGTGGCGCCGGAGCCGTCCGCGACCGTCCCCGCGGCCGCGGACCGTAAGGGGGCCGCGGCC
>NZ_JBFAMX010000608.1:0-6209 GCF_040659615.1 Nonomuraea sp. NPDC049784 | reverse complement strand
GGTCAAGGTCCACGCCGCCGGCGGGCTCGGCGGCGACGTCGGCACGGTCGAGCACCGCCCACCCGCCGCCGTCGACCGGCACGAGAAAGAGGTCCGCCTCCGGCGCCCCCAGCGCGAGGGCGTCGTCCGGATCTCCGGCCAGCACGACGGCGGCGGTGGCGGACCCGCCGGCGAGCCCGGCGATCAGCCTTTTCCTGTCGTCGGGGAGACCGGTCGAGTCTCCCGGCCAGGCGAGAACGGCCGAGGTGAGGACGGTCGGCAGGTACGCCCCCGGGACGCGCCGCTCGCCCAGCGCCTCCAGCGCGACGCACAGCTCCAGCAGCCCGAACCCCTGCCCGCCGCACTTCTCAGGCAGATGCAGCCCCAGAATCCCCTGCCCGGCCAGGGCGGCGTGGTCAGGCGCCCGCCCGGCGAGCCCGTGCACGGAGGCGGCCAGCGCCCGGTGTTCCTCGGTCAGCCCGATACCCATACGTCCGAACGTAGAAGATGATCCGCCCGAAAACCATCGGCTGCCCGCAGCCTCGCCCGAGTACGCTCCCCGGGTTCTGACGGTGGAGCGGTCCCGGACCACCGTCTTTTCGCCGGGCATGCCGGCTCTACGCGCCCCGTCTGTCCAGCAAACGATCGAGCCTG
This sequence comes from Nonomuraea sp. NPDC049784, assembly GCF_040659615.1. Taxonomy (NCBI): domain Bacteria; kingdom Bacillati; phylum Actinomycetota; class Actinomycetes; order Streptosporangiales; family Streptosporangiaceae; genus Nonomuraea; species Nonomuraea sp. NPDC049784. The sequence continues at coordinate 5,576 of NZ_JBFAMX010000608.1, read as the reverse complement.
ACCGCCAAGTCGATCATGTCGCATCGCAGGGCCTCACACTGCCTGAGCATCTTGCTCCGAGCCGAGGCGAACTGCTCGTCCGTTTGCCGTCGAAGACCGGCCAATTCGTCCCGCAGAACCGCGAAGTCCTGGCTCAGCCCGATGCGGAGGTCGGCGACGTCGGCCCGAACCTCGGCGATGGCGACTTCCAGCGTGGTGACGCCTTTCCCTGGCGTGCGCCCCTTTGTCGGGAAGCGACCGTAAAGCACGTTGTCATGGCCGGAGGTCGTGTCGTCGGAGCACATCATTGCTTCGAGGGCCGCCAAACGCTGTTTCAATTCGCGAATCGCCGCCTCTACATCCATCTCCCCCGGCCTTTGCGCTAGTCGGAAGGGCCCGTGTCCTGACGACCGGGTCCCACTGCCAGTGAGTACATGGTGGCAAACCGGCTCAAGATCGTGGCGAGCGGCGGGTGGCGTGAGGTGTGGTTTCCCTCCTCCCGGGGTGACAAAAAATCGCTGGCGGGATGAGATCACCTCGGTGGCGATGTCTCCGCGTCACGGGGAGACGGAGGTACTGCAGCTCGGGTCATGCCCGGACAGGTCGAAAACGAACTTGACCCACAGGAACTTGGTGTCGACGTACCTGTAGTCCTTCTTCCTGAAACCGTGCCAGAGCCCGTCGGCCACGCCGTTGTCCCGGTTCGTCGTCGGTGTGCGGGTGAAGTCCCAGGAGTGGTCGAACTCGACATTGTTGTTCGTCCGGAAGGTCTTGTTGGAGATCCTGTACTTCATGGACGTGACAGTGCCCCTGCCTTCGCGCATGGTGCCCGTGTAGTAGACGCGGACGGTTCCGGTGTATCGGGTCCCCTTGTACGTGGTGGAGCAGGACACGTCGATGTGCTTCGAGGCGGTGGCCGCCGACGCGGGGACGGCGGTCAGGGCGAGCGCGACGGCCGCCCCGGCCACGACGGGAACCAGCTTGGTCTTCATGATGCCCTCCGGTGAAAGGCCACTAGATCATCTATTTGACTCCATGAAGTTCTAGAACGTGACGGTCAGGGTCAGATGTGACGGAAGACACCCGAGACGGGGTACATCGCAAGCTGTCGGTGGCGATCGTTAAGCTCGCGGCGTGATGAAGGAGTTCGATCTCGACCTCGGCGATGGCCGTACGCTGCACGTTTACGACACCGTCCGGGAGGACGCGCCCCATCCGCTGACCGTCTTCTGGCACCACGGCACGCCGAACATCGGAACGCCGCCTGAGCCGCTCTTCCCCGTCTCCGAACAGCTCGGCATCCGATGGGTGTCCTACGACCGGCCCGGCTACGGCGGCTCCATCCCCTCGATGGGGAGGGACCTGGCGTCGGCGGCCGGCTACGTGTCCCGGGTCGCCGACGTGCTGGGCATCGACCGGTTCGCGGTCATGGGCCACTCCGGCGGCGGTTCACACGCCCTGGCCTGCGGCGCCCTGCTCCAGGAGCGCGTGCTGGCCGTCGTCAGTGTGTCCGGCCTGGCCCCGTACGGTGCGGAGGGTCTTGACTGGTTCGCGGGCATGTACGCCTCCGGCCAGGAGTCACTGCGCGCCGCCGTCCAGGGCCGCGCGGCGAAGGAGCGACACGAAGCGTCGGCCGAGTACGACCCGGAGATGTTCACCCCGGCCGATCATGCCGCGCTGGAAGGCGACTGGTCGTGGTTCGGCAGTGTCGTCGGCCCGGCGCTCGAGGGCGGCCAGGGCGGGCCGATCGACGACGACCTCGCGTACGTGAACCCGTGGGGATGCGACCCCGCGCAGATCACAGCGCCGACGCTGCTCATGCACGGCGACGAGGACCGCGTCGTGCCCAGCTCGCACGGCAAGTGGCTGGCCCGGCACTGCCCTTCGGCGCAGATCCAGATATTTCCCGGCCACGGCCACATCTCGGTCCTCCACGCCGCCGCAAAAGCCCTGGACTGGCTCCACGAGAACGCCCGATAGCTGGCCGGCCGGCGTCGTCCGTCGTCCAGTCGACATGGCATGCGTGCTCGACTGGATCGCTGTCAGCCAGCCGGTCGGGATCCCACCCTGAGCACGGATGGCCAAGGAAGGGCGAAAGCGTCTCAGGAAGGCGTCCGAGCGCAGCACCTACCCCTTGCACTGCTCAGTCGCCGAACTCCAGGTGGAGGGCACGGGTGAAGTCGGAGACCGCCTCCTCGTGGCGGTCCAGCTCCTGGAGGATCTCCCCGCGCACCCGGAACGCCCAGATGTACTCGGGGTCCAGCTCGATCGCCCGGTTCAGGTCGTCCAGTGCCGCCTCGTTCTCGCCCAGCTCGCTCAGCACCGCGCCGCGGCTGCCGTAGGCGCGGTCGTTCTCCGGGTCCAGCTCGACAGCGCGGCTGAGGTCGGCCAGCGCCTCCTCGTAGCGGTCTGTCATGCGCAGGGCCTCGCCTCTGCGGCTCAGCGCGCGCACGTAATCGGGATTGACCTCCAGGGCCTTCGTGTAGTCGTCGATGGCCTCGGCGTAGAGGTGCCTGCGCTGGTAGAGGTCGCCGCGGGCGACCCAGGAGTAGGGCAGGTCCTCGTTCAGGGCGATGATCTTGCCGTGCACCTCCAGGGCCTCGTCCAGGCGGTCGAGGTCCACCAGGGCGTCGGCCTTGGCCTCCAGGATCCACAGCGAGTCCGGGGCGAGGGTGAGGGCGTGCTCGAAGTCCGCCATGGCGTCGTCCAGGCGGTCCATCGCGGCGTACGTCTGGCCGCGTGAGCCCAGCGCGTACGCGCTGTCCGGCTCCAGCCGGAGCGCCTCGTCGAAGTCCTCCAGCGCGGCCTCGTAGCGCTCGATGACGCGGTGGCTCTCGCCGCGCAGCCGCCAGGCGCGGGCGCTGTCGGGCACCAGCGCGATCGACTCCGTCAGGTCCGCGATCGCGGCGTCGTGTCTCGACAGGGCGATGTACGACTCGGCGCGGCTGCGCAGCACCGACGCACGGGACTGGGCGGCTACCTCCGAAAGGCCCGGCTGGTCCTTGATCCCCTCGCTCATGAGGGGTAAATCTATCCGACTAAATCTGGATTATGGCTGCCTTTTCGCGGGTGTACTCGAGGACCGAATCGTGCCCGTACCCGCTGTCCTTGACGCCCCCGAACGGCAGCCCGGGCGGCATCTGGCGGAACGTGTTCACCCACACCGTACCGCTCTGGAGATCGCGCACGAAGCGGTGCGCGCGGCCCAGGTCGCGCGTCCAGACGCCCGCCGCCAGGCCGTAGCGGGAGTCGTTCGAGATCTCCAGGGCCTCCTCGTCGGAGGAGAACGGCACGGCCACGGCCACCGGGCCGAAGATCTCCTCCTGGCAGATACGGAGCGAGTTGTCGGTGGTCGTATAGAGGGTGGGGGCGACCCAGTAGCCGCCAGGGAGGCCGGGCACCACCTCGGCCCCCGTCCGGCCGCCGAAGACCAGGCTCGCTCCTTCCTTCTCCGCCAGCTCGAGGTACGACTTGACGTGCTCGTACTGCGCCGACGACACGATCGGGCCCATGGTCGTCCGCAGGTCCAGGGGGTCGTCCAGGACCAGCTCCGCGCAGATTCGCTCGATGCGGCCCAGCATCTCGTCCCAGATCGAGCGGTGGATGAGGATGCGGGAGCCCGCCACGCACACCTGCCCGGCGTTGCCGGTGTAGACGGAGTTCACGGTGACGCCCTGGGCGGCCGCGTCCAGGTCGGCGTCCGGGAAGACGATGTTGGGGGACTTGCCCCCGAGCTCGAACGTCAGCGGCTTGAGCGCGTCCGCCGACGCCCGGGTGATCGCCTGGCCGGTGGCCGTCGAGCCGGTGAGGCTGATCTTGGCTACGTCGCGGTGCCGTACGAGTGCGTCCCCGACCTCCTCGCCCAGGCCGCTGACGATGTTGAGCACCCCGGGCGGGAACACCTCCGCCAGCAGCTCGCCCAGCCGCAGCACCGACGCGCTCGCCTGCTCGGCCGGTTTGACGATCACCGTGTTCCCGGCCGCCAGCGCGTACGCCGCCTTGGCGGAGAAGGTCGAGATGGGGGAGTTCCACGGGATGATGCAGACCGCCACCCCGTACGGCTCCCGCCGCGTCAGCCCGAGCGTGTCGGGGCCCAGGACGACCGTGTCGCCCTTGACCGCGTCCAGGCACTGCCCGGCGGCCAACTGCCACAGGTACGCCATCCCCGGCAGGTCCTTCTTCAGCGTGTCGCGCAGGATCCTGCCGTTGTCGCGTGTCTCCAGCCTGGCCAGCTCCTCGGCGTTCCTGGCGAACACCTCCGACACCTTGCGCAGGTAGCCCGCCCTGGCCAGGGCGGGCAGCGCCGACCAGGCGGGGAACGCGCGGCGGGCCGCCTCCACGGCTGCCTCGGCATCGCGGGGCCCGCTGGCCGGGATCCGCGCCCACACCTCCCCGGTGGCCGGATTGACCGAATCGAGGGTTCTGCCGTCGCTTGCGGGGACCGGTTCGCCGCCGATGAGATTGCGATAGTCAGGCACGTGCCCAAGCATACGCTTGCTTGACGACTTGAACACCTAAAGTCACGTAAAGTAGGCGAACCTGTACGCATGGCTATCAAGGTGGCCGGGCAGGACGCTTCGCATGGCACATCGACTGCTGGGCCGGTTGGCCTATGGCTCCAGATATGACCGCATTCCGTGGGGTCAGCGCGTCTACGTCCGTCCAGGGGAGCGGCTCGTACGCGAGGCTCAGTGGCGGCGGCTGACCAGGCGCGCCCCGGTCATGGAGCTGGCCGACTACCGGCAGCTCAGGCCGATGAAGGAGAACGAGGAGTTCCTGAGCTGCATGATGTGCGGGGACGCCCGCCAGCAGCCGCTCTTCTCACCCGGCGGCAACGGATGGCGCTACCACGTCGTCCGCTGCCCGGGCTGCGGCTTTCTCTACCGCAACCCCAACATCCGTCCAGAACGCCTCGGCGACCTGTACGCCACCGGCTACCACACCTTCCTGACCGGTAACTATGCCGCCAACCGGCAGCGCCGCTACGAGCTGACCATGAAGGCGTTCTCGCCGGTGTTCGACGAGGGCAAGGAGCGGCGGCTGCTCGACTTCGGCTCGGGGGCCGGGCTGTTTCTCGAGCTGGCCGAGCGGCGTGGGTTCGACGCCTGCGGGGTGGACCTGTCGCCCGAGTCCGTGGCTCAGGCCAACGAGCGGCTGAGCACGGTGCGGACGTACTGCGGCGCGCCCGAGGAGGTGCCGGAGATCGCGGCGGGCGGGTTCGACGTGATCACCCTCTGGTCGGTGCTGGCGCACCTGCCCAGGCCGCTGGACGACTTCAGGAGGTTCAGGCGCCTGCTGGCGCCCGGCGGGGTGCTGCTCATCCTGACCGTGAACGCGCGGTCGACGCTGCTCAAGGCGTACGGGCCGGCGTGGAACGGCTTCACCAAGAACCACCTGATGTTCTACTCGCCGGAGACCGTTCGCACGCTGCTGGGCCGTACCGGCTTCGCGGGCGTCGCCTTCGCGCACCACTACGGCGACACGGTCGAGGCCGGCACGGCCCGCCTGTCCGGCCCGTTGGTGCGCAGGCTGCGCCGTAACGTGGAGCTCAGCGACGGCGGGAACATGATGCGGGTCCTGGCCTTCGCCGACGAAGA
>NZ_JBFAMX010000607.1:0-6213 GCF_040659615.1 Nonomuraea sp. NPDC049784 | reverse complement strand
CTGGGGACTGACGTCACTCTCCAAATGCCATGCCCCCCGTTCCCGGCCTGGGCCATCCCCAGGTTTGATCATTTGCCGGCGCCAGGTGGCCGCCGTGGTCACGGGCGCGGTGGTGGTGACGCCCGGCTCGGGCCGCTCCCCGGGGACCGGTTCGGGGCGTTCTGGGGGGTCTGCTTCGGGACGATCTGCGGCGTCCGATTCGGGACCGGGCGGGACGTCGGTCGCGCCGGGCTCGGGGCGGGCCGGGGCGGCGGCGGCTCTTGACGCCCCGGTGGCCGTGATGGCGGTGGCCGACGCGAAGGGGCTGGAGTTCGACTCGGTGATCGTGGCCGAACCCGACCTCATCGCCGCCCAGTCGCCACACGGCCCGAGCGACCTGTATGTTGCTCTCACCCGTGCCACGCAGCGGCTCGGGGTGGTACACGAGCGGCCGCTGTCGCGGGCGCTGAGCGGCCTGCCAAGCCGCTCACCGGCGCCCAAATGAGCTTTGATCGGCTTCCGGCCCATGTCCTACCTGCGAAAACTTGATGTTTCTGCTGATCGGGACACGGTTGACATCTGAGGTGGAGTCGGTAGTTTGCTGCGCAGTCCAGCACGGGACTTGGCCGGTTGGCCGTCTCTGACATCGTCGGATCCTGCGTCCGTGACGGAGCATGACTTCGTCCACACAGCCAGGTGCAGGGCCGTCGGTCCGTCGAGTCGGGGCACCCCAACCGGGCGGGGGGTTGGACCCGGGACGGGTCCGGGAGCCCAGTAGACAACGGAATTCCGCGCTCGCCGCCGACGAGACGGGTCCGGTCCGAAGGGTTTCCGGGCCCTCTTCCCGCTCTCGTGCGCAGGACCGACATGTGCGCCGGGTGGTCCCGTAGGCCGCGGGATCACCCTGCCGCCCCCTGAAATGCCGATTCTTTCGATCTTCTGGTGCCGCGCTGGCTTTGAGCGCGCCCGCGGGGCGGTAGCGTTTTCGCAAGCAGGCGTGCGATTCGGCGGAGGAGACCCCGGAGTGGTTCAGGAGAGAACGAACCTACCGCCCACCCCCGGGCGCGACTCTTCGCATGCCGATGCCCCGCCACCGGACGCCGCGCCGCCCACCGACGCCGCCCCCGCCGCCGCCACAGTCGACGCCGTTTTGTCCTCCGACGCCGCATCCGTAGCTGCCTCGTCGGGCACCGCGCCCTCGTCTGAGGCCGCGCTCGCGTCCGACACGGCAGCCGCCGCCACGTCCGATGCCGCGCTCGCGTCCGGCACCGTGTCCGAGGCCGCGCCTGTTCCCACGTCCGCGTCGGCACCCACGTCCGCGTCGGCACCCACGTCCGCGTCGGCACCCACGTCCGCGCCGGGGGCCATGCCGCCGCCCGGCACCGCGTTTGCGTCAGCGACCGCGTCGGCGCCGACGACGGCCTCCGTGACCGCGTCAGCGACCGCGCCCGAGTCAACGACGGCCTCCATGACCGAGCCAACGACCGGCTCCGCGTCATCCGCATCCGCGCGAGGCGGGCGCGCGGAGGGGCGGTGGGTGCTCGCCGCACGGGTGGTGGCGGGCGTGGCCGGTGGGCTGGCGCTCTACGCCGCGTTTCCCCCGCTCGACTGGTGGCTGTGCGCCCCTCTCGGCATCGGGCTGATCGTCGCGTCCCTCTACGGCGCCAGGCCCAGGAGGGCCGCCTGGCTGGGTTACCTGACGGCCGTGGTGTTCCTGCTGCCCACCCTCGCCTGGGTGCGGACCATCGGCGACGACGTCTGGCTCATGCTGGTCGGCACGGAAAGCGTGTTCTACGCCGCCATGGCCGCGCTGGCCGCGCTGGTGTTCAGGCTGCGGGCCTGGCCGTTGTGGTTCGGCGGGTTGTGGGTGGCCATGGAGTGGGCGCGCGGCCTGGTGCCCATCGGCGGGTTCCCCTGGGCACGGGTGGCGTTCAGCCAGAGCGAGTCGTTGTTCACCGAGTACGCCGCGCTGGGCGGCGCGCCGCTGGTGTCCTTCGCCGTCGCCCTGTGCGGCGCCCTGCTGGCCTACGCCGCCCTGGTCAGGCCCAAGGCCGGCCCCGAGGCCCCACGGGGCAACGCCGCATGGCGCAGGGCCGTGCCCGCGGCGCTGGCGCTGGCCGTGCCCGTCTTGACCCTGGCGATCCCCAGGCCGGGCGACGAGGGGCGGACCGTCAACGTCGGCATCGTCCAGGGGAACGTCCCGGGAAGGGGCATGGGCTTCTTGGGCGACGAACCCGCCGTTGTCCTGAAAAATCATGCCAACGAGACGAAACGCCTGGCCGAGGCCGTACGCGCGGGAAAGCTCCCCAAACCCGACTTCGTCGCTCTCCCCGAGAACTCCACCGACATCGACCCCTACCGCGACCCGTACGCCCGCCAGATCATCCAGGACTCCGTCCAGGACGTCGGCGTGCCCACGCTGATCGGAGCCGTGGTCTCGATCGGCGACGAGAACCGCGCCACCCGCAGCCTCGTGTGGGATCCGGTGACCGGGCCCGGCGCCTACTACGACAAGCAGCACCTGGTCCCGTTCGGGGAGTACACGCCGTTCAAGGACATCGTGCTGGCGTTGTGGAAGCGGGCGAGCCTGGTCGGCAGGCAGTCGGTCGCGGGCGACAAACCGGGCGACCTCAAGATGGGGCCGGTCACGATCGGCGCGGTCAACTGCTACGAGGTCGCCTACGACGACACCGTGCGCGGCACCGTACGCGCCGGAGGCACCCCCCTGGTGATGCAGGCCAACAACGCCACCTACGCCCTGTCCAACCTGCCGCCGCAGCAACTGGCCATGTACAAGCTGCGCGCCGTGGAGCACAACAGGGCCGTGGTGGCCGCCGCCACCACGGGGATCTCCGCGTACATCAGACCTGACGGTAAGGTCTCCTGGCGGACCCGCGAACTGGTCGCGGACATGAATGTGGTCAAGGTGCCCGTACGCACCCAGGAAACAATCGCCACAAAAGTGGGCGCGCTTCCTGAATGGGCATTGATGGTGATGGGAGTGGCGGCGGCAGGATTCGCCGCATGGCGTGGCAGGCGGCGAGGCGATCGGATGAGGAACGATTGATGATGGAGACTCTCGGCCGGGTGCTCGTCGTCGTGCCCACCTACAACGAGCGCGACAATCTGCCCACGATCGTGGAGCGGATTCGGGCCGCGGTGCCGGAGGCCAACGTGCTCGTGGCCGACGACGACAGCCCTGACGGCACGGGCGAGGTCGCCGACGGGCTGGCCGCCGCCGACGATCACGTGCACGTCCTGCACAGGGAGGCCAAGCAGGGCCTCGGCGCCGCCTACATCGCCGGGTTCCGCTGGGGCCTACGGGAGGGCTACGACGTCCTCGTGGAGATGGACGCCGACGGCTCGCACCAGCCCGAGGAGCTGCCCAAGCTGCTCGAGGCGCTGGTCGACGGCGCCGACCTGGCGATCGGCTCCCGTTACGTGCCCGGCGGCAAGGTGGTCAACTGGCCCCATCGGCGTGAGCTGCTGTCCAAGGGCGCCAACCTCTACACCCGGGTCATGCTCGGCCTGCCCGTACGCGACGCGACCGCCGGGTTCCGCGCCTACCGCGCCGCCACCCTGGAGAAGGTGGGGCTGTCAGGTGTGGAGTCGCAGGGCTACTGCTTCCAGGTCGACCTGACGCTGCGCACGTCCAAGCACGGGCTGCGGGTGGTGGAGGTGCCGATCACGTTCGTGGAGCGCACGATAGGCAAGAGCAAGATGAGCGGCAAGGTCATGTCCGAGGCGCTGTGGCGCATCGGCCTGTGGGGCGTCACCGGCCTGCCCAAGCGGTTGCGCGGCGGCGGCCGTAGCTGAGCGGGGTCTCAGGACGGACGGAACGCTTTCCGGTCGCCGGGCGTTGTTCGTGCTGTAACGCGCGTGTGCGGAATCGAGGAAACGATGCGGCTCCTGCTCTTCCTGGCCTTCCTGGTCGTCCCCGTCCTGGAGATCTGGCTGCTGATCCAGATCGGCTCGGTCATCGGCGGCCCCGCGACCGTGGCCCTGCTCATCGCCGACAGCCTGTTGGGCGCGTGGCTGGTGCGCCGTGAGGGGCGCAGGGCCTGGCAGGCGCTGCAGGAGGCGCTGCGGTCCGGCCGGATGCCCGACCGTGAGCTGGCCGACGGCGGCCTGGTCCTGGTGGGCGGCGCGCTGCTGCTGACGCCGGGGTTCTTCACCGACGTGTTCGGGTTCCTGTGCATCCTGCCGTTCACCCGGCCCCTGATGCGCCGTCTGGGCGCCTGGTTCTTCGACCGCAGGGTCAAGAAGCTGGCCGCGAGTTCCCCGTACTCGCATCTCTTCCCGGCCGGCCAGGAGGCCGGAGCGGCGCACGGCGGCCGGGTGGTCCACGGCGAGGTTCTCCGCGAAGAGCGCGACTGACTTTTTACCCACGGGGCATGCGTCGTTCTCGTCCGAGGTGACCCGCGTGGCGCGCGAGGTCGGCACCGAGGGCAACCTGGGCGGCCAGGCGCAGGTCCGTGGTCTGTCCGGGGTGTGGAAGGACCTCACCGACAACGTCAACGAACTCGCTCTCAACCTCACCACCCAGGTCCGCGCCATCGCCGAGGTGACCTCCGCGGTCACGCAAGGTGACATGTCCCGCCTCATCACCGTTGAGACACGCGGTGAGGTCTCCGAGCTGAAGGACAACATCAATCAGATGGTCTCCAACCTCCGGGAGACCACCCGGGCCAAGGACTGGCTGGAGTCCAACCTCACCCGCCTGGCCGGGTTGATGCAGGGCCACCGGGACCTCACGGAGGTCGCCGACCTGGTGCTGCGCGAGCTCACCCCGCTGGTCAACGCGCAGTACGGCGCGTTCTTCCTGGCCGACACGGACCGCGAGGGCGGGCCCGGGAGGGGGCTCGCCTACATCGCCGGCTACGGCTCGCAGGGGCGAACTGTCGACACCACCGGGATGCCAGGCCATGGCCTCGTGCAGCAGGCCGTCCGGGAGAAGAAGCGCATCCTCGTGGCGGATGCCCCGCCCGACTACATCACGATCCGCTCGGGGCTCGGGGAGGGGACGCCGACCAGCGTCGTCATCATCCCGATCCCCTTCGAGGACAAGGTGCTCGGCGTCATCGAGCTGGCCTCGTTCAGCCGCTTCTCTGACGTGCACCTGGCCTTCTTCGACCAGTTCGTCGACACCATCGGTGTCGCGATCAACACCATCATCGCCAACTCGCGTACGGAGGCACTGCTCAGCGAGTCGCAGCGGCTGACGACCCAGCTCCAGGAACGCTCCAAAGAGTTGCAGAGGCAGCAGGCCGAGTTGCAACGCTCCAACGAGCAGCTTGGGGAGAAGGCGGCACTGCTGTCCTCCGCCTCGCAGTACAAATCGGAGTTCCTGGCGAACATGTCGCACGAGCTGCGCTCCCCGCTGAGCTCACCGCTGAGCTCACTACTCATCTACGCCCGGCTGCTGTCCGACAACGCCGAGGGCCACCTCTCCGCCGAAGAGGAGCAGTTCGCGCACAACATCTACTGGTCGGGATCCGATCTGCTGCAGTTGATCAACGACATCCTCGACCTGTCGAAAGTCGAGGCCGGCCGGATGGACATCCGGCCGAAGTACCTTCCGCTCGCCAAGCTGCTCGACTACGTGAACACCACTTTCCGGCCCATTGCCACGGACCACGGGCTCGACTTCGACATCGAGGTATCCGAGGACGCGCCTCATGACCTTTACTCCGACGGGCAGCGGCTCCAGCAGATCCTCCGTAACCTGCTCTCCAACGCGTTCAAGTTCACCTCCGAAGGCCATGTCAAACTGCGCGTGGAACGAGCCGCCAATATCGAGACCGAGTCTCTGGGCTCGGCTGAGAACGTCATCGCCTTCACCGTCGAGGACACCGGCATCGGCATCCCGCCCGAGAAGCTCACCACGATCTTCGAGGCGTTCGAGCAGGTGCACGGTCCCGGCGGCCATACCAGCGGCACCGGTCTCGGCCTGTCCATCAGCCGCGAGCTCGCCGGCCTGCTCGGCGGCAAGATCGTGGCCGAGAGCGGGCTGGGCCGCGGCAGCAGGTTCACGTTGTACGTACCCGTGGTCCGCCCGCTCCCAGACGATCTGGGCGAACAGCCTCCGGACCTGACTGAGGCAGCGGCGTTCGCACCCACGGAGACGGAGGCCGGACCCGCGGAGCCCACGCCCGGGGAACCGCGGCCCGTCGCCGCCGCACCCGACGGCCACGTGGTCGAGCTGACCGCCCACCGCGGGCCGGCCGACCGCAC
>NZ_JBFAMX010000606.1:0-6215 GCF_040659615.1 Nonomuraea sp. NPDC049784 | reverse complement strand
GACTATCACGCGTCGGTGACCGTTGCCGGTCGCCGCTCTCTCCGAAGCGTGAGGTTGCGCCGCCGGACGGCCGCGCTCGCCGCTGCCGGCGTCGCCGTGCCGGGCGGCCGCCGGGCGTACCTCGGCATCGGCCTGACGATCGCCGGCGTCGCCGTGCTCGCGATCGCCACCGCCGGACCGGCGGCCATGGTGCCGGTTCCACGAACCGCCGGCACCGTCATCCTCGCCATCGACGTCTCCAACAGCATGGGTGCCGACGACGTCGCGCCCACCCGGCTGGCGGCCGCGCAGCGGGCGGCCCGCGCGTTCGTGACGGCGCAGCCCGACAGCGTCGACATCGGAGTCGTCGCGTTCGAGCGGGGCGCGCTCACCACAGCACGGCCCGACGCCGACCACTCCATCGCGCTCAAGGCCATCGACCGGCTGAAGATCACCGGCGGCACCTCGCTCGGGACGGCCATCACGGCCTCGCTGACGGCGATCACCGGCAAGCCGGTGGCCATCGGCCGCGACGGCGTCGCGCCCGACATCGGCTACTGGCCGTCGGCGACGATCGTGATGTTCTCCGACGGCCAGAACCAGGGCGCGGACGTCGAACGGGCCGCCGCCGTGGCACAGCGGGCGGGCGTCCACATTCACACCGTCGGGGTCGGCACCACGGCCGGGGCGACGGTGCAGGTCGATGGCTACCACCTGCAGACCTCGCTCGAACAGGACACCCTCACCTTGATCGCGCAGACCACCGGCGGCGCCTACCACCCCGCCTCCGACACTGCGCGGCTAGACGGGATCGCCGACACGATCGATCTGAGACTCACCGTCTCCGACGAGCCGCTGCCCCTCGCCGGCGCCCTGATCGGGCTCGCCCTCGCGCTGCTCACCGCGGGAGCGGCGCTCACCGTGCTCCGGTCAGGACGGGTGATCTGAATGTCGTTCTCATGGCCGTGGGCGCTGCTGTCCGTGCTGATCATCCCGCTGATCTTCGTCATCCGCGAGTGGGCGCGGCGCCGCCGCCGGCGCTCCGCCGTGCGCGTCACCTCGATCGCGCTCGTACGCAGCGCCCTGCCCGGCCGTACGCGCTGGACGAGGAAGATCCCCGCGGCACTGTTCGTGGCCGGGCTCGCGCTGCTCGCGGTCGGGGCCGCGCGACCGCAGGCGTCGGTGCCGGTGCCGCAGACCTCGGCGACGATCCTGCTCGCGCTCGACACCTCCGGCTCCATGTGTTCCACGGACGTCGACCCCAACCGCATCACCGCCGCGAAGAAGGCCGCCGCTGACTTCATCGAGTCGCAGCGGGGCGGGCCCCGCATCGGCCTGGTCACCTTCGCGGGCACCGCGGGTCTGCTCGTCCCTCCCACCGACGACACCAAGGCGCTGATCGAGGCGCTGGACGGCCTCACCGTGTCCCGCGGCACCGCGATCGGGCAGGCCATGCTCACCTCGATCGACGCGATCGCGGAGGTCGACCCGTCGGTCGCCCCCACCGGCGCGAACCCCGGCGGCGGGGGAGGCTACGCCGGTGCCGCGATCGTCGTGCTCACCGACGGCGCCAACACCCAGGGCGTCGACCCGCAGACCGCCGCCCAGGAGGCGGCCGTGCGCCGCGTCCGCGTCTTCACCATCGGCTTCGGCACCACGAACCCGGCCCCGATGGTCTGCGACAACTCACAGTTCGACGGCCGTGGCTTCGGCGGCTGGGGCGGCGGCGGCCGCGGCGGATTCGACAGCGGCCGCAACGTCCGCATGATCGACGAGCCCGCACTCAAACAGATAGCCCAGACCACCGGCGGCTCCTACCACCGCGCCGAGAACGCCGACCAGCTCCAAAGCGCCCTCGACGCCCTCCCCGGCAGCTTCACCGTCATCCACCAGCGGGTCGACACAGCCGCCGCCTTCGCCGCCGGCGGCGCCGTCCTCATCACCGCGGCCCTGTCCCTCTCTCTCTGGTGGAACCGCCCCCGGACCCCGGCCCGCTGACGGCCGGTCCCACAGCGGACTGACTACGAAGATCCACCTCGCTGCCGGCGGCTGGCCTTCGTGCTGACCGCCGGCCGGTGACGCAGTGGCGCGGCATCGCCACCCGCTACGAGAAGACCGCAATCATCTTCCTGGCCGGACTCCACATCGCGGGCATCTTCCTCTGGTCCGCTCGATGAGCCGGACGAAGGTCCCTAGGCGGTGTCCGGGCCGTAGATCGCGGCGATGTCCTTGGCGGTGGACCACCGGCTGTAGGTGGGCGACTGCGGCCAGCCGTCGGGCGCGTCCTGCCACTCCTCCTGCCGCCCGTACGGCAGCAGGTCGATCAGCGCGAAGGTGTGGCTGAGCTGCTCGGTGCCCCGGCCGTTGGTGTGCCAGGTCCGATACACGGTGTCGCCATCGCGCAGGAACACGTTGACGGCGAAGCCTTCGCCGGGCGGTGCGCCGACGTCGGTGCCGAACGGGCTGTTCGCGGTGGAATACCAGGCCATCTTGTTCCCGACCCGCCGCTTGTAGGCGAGTGCCTCGTCGATCGGGCCCTGGGCGACGATGACGAACCGGGCATCGTAGTTGTCCAGGAACTCCAGCCGGGTGAACTGCGAGGTGAACCCCGTGCAGCCCGGGCACTGCCACTCCTTGCCCGGGAACCACATGTGGTTGTAGACGATCAGCTGCCTCCTGTCTTCGAAGACGTCCGCCAGGCGAACCGGGCCGTCCTCGCCCTCGAGGGTGTAGTCCGGCATCCTCACCATGGGCAGGCGGCGGCGCTGGGCGGCGATGGCGTCGAGTTCCCGGGTCGCGGCCTTCTCCCGGGCACGCAGTGCTTCCAGCTGACGCTGCCAGGTGTCGGCGTCGACGACGGGCGGTAGTGCGTTTGTGCTCATGGGCCCTCACTGATCATGTGCGCAACTTGCCGTGTGCAGGGTAGACCTGGCCCGGTCGTCGAATTCATCGGTGGCCGGCCAATCCGTTCGGGAAAGCTACGGAACGAGAGCGCACACAGCCACCCCCGGAAGGCGTTCGCCGTGCACCGGGCGCATGTCAGCTACCAGGCCCGGCAGCCCGGCATCGCCGTCCTCGCTGCCGACATCACTGCTCCAGGCGTGCCGCAGGCCGTGATCGAGGCGGCGACCGACCGATGGGGGCGGCTGGACGTTCTGATCAACAACGCGGGAGCCACCGCGGTGATGCCACTGGCCGACACCGACGCCCAACGCATCAATGACCTGCTTGCCCTCAACGTCACCGCGCCCAGCCTGCTCGCCCGTGCCGCGCTGCCGCACCTGCGTGCCGTACGGGGGACGATCGTCAACGTCTCCAGCACCTATGGTCACCGGCCGCTGCCCGGCGCGGCCCACTACGCCGCGTCCAAGGCCGCCCTGGAGCAGCTCACCCGCAGCTGGGCGCTCGAATTGGCCTCCGACGGCATCCGTGTCAACGCGCTGGCCCCCGGCCCCACCGAGAGCCAGGCCCTGGCCGCCGCCGGCCTGCCGGACACCACGGTGGAAAACATCAAACAAGACGAGATCGCCCGCATCCCGCTCGGCCGCCGCGGCGATCCCGAGGAGGTGGCCGCCTGGATCGTGCACTTGGCCGACCCAGGCGCTACCTGGATCACCGGTCAGGTCCTCACCATCGACGGCGGGCTGGAACTCGTCTGAGCCGTGAGTGTGGCGGTCATGGCGCGCAAAGTCGATCGTGGCGGGGATGCTCTGGCGGGTCATCTTCGCGTAGGGGCACGGCGCAGATGCTTGGGCGAGGGCGGGTCATGGGCGGTGCCAGTGCCGCAACTTGTCGGGGTTCAGCACGATCCATACGGCGGTGACCTCACTCCCGGCAATGCTCAGGACAGCCACCGCCACGGCCTGGCCCGCCCGGCGCAACACCAGGCCGTTACGGCCGTTCACGGGCTCGACGGTCAATACGGTGCCGGGTTGGCCGGTCAGGAGAGCCGTGACGAAGTGGGCGACCGCGTCCGAGCCGTGGGTCGGGTGTATCGCGGCGCGCACCTTGCCGCCGCCATCGCTCACGACCATCGCGTCGGCGGCCAGGACCGCTTTCAGGGCAGCCGCCTCTCCCGTCTCGCACGCTGCCGCGAATCGGCGCGCGACATGATCATGCCTGTCGAGCATGGCCTGGTCGTGACGGAAGTGGCGCTGCACCGAGCCGGTGACAGGGGTGGGCCGGTGAACCGGGACGCGGGTAGCGGGCGCTGCGGCCCGGCCGGGTTCCGGTGGGCCGTTGGCGGCTCGGACCGTGGCGGCAGAGGCGAGCAACTCCAGGCAGATGCCTCCGGCGACCCGCGTCAGCCAGGCGCGCGGCACCGCGATGGCGGCGCGTTCTTCATCTTTGAGGGCGTACCAGCGGCGGTAGGTCTCTTCGACGATCCGGTCAGCCGTGATCTCCGAGCCGAACATCCACAAGGCGATCTCCAGCAGGTGCTGCCGTTCGTCCAGCATCTCTGCCAGCGAGGCGGCTGCTGCCCCGGCACCCGTGCCGGTCATGGCCGGTCGTCCTCGCCGGCCTCGTGACGAGGCGAGGGTGACGGGGAGCGGGGAGGCGGCTTCTCTTGTTTCCGGGCCGTGGAAAGGCCTGCGTGGGCGCCGGCCATCGGGATCGTCCGCACGTTGTCCTCCATTCTGTTGTCTCACCAGCTAAGACCGGGGAGCCCGTCCTGTTGTGACTTCTCTGGCGCGCTTCAGGTGGGCCGGGCTGCGGTGATCTTGGCGGGGTTCATCATCCACAGCACTTGGTCGATGCCCTGGTCGGAGGCGTTGACGGTGAGGACGGTGAACACCTCCCCGTCGTGGCGCAGCAAGGCCGCTGTCTGCCCGTTCATATCGGCCCATTCCACCTCGACCCCGGCCCAGAACCGGTCCGCGAACGCTCTGACGTACTTCGCCACCCTGAACGCGCCCACCACGGGGAAGCGCGAGGCGCGGACGGCGCCACCGCCGTCGGCGTAGCTGATCACGTCTGCCGCGAGGATTTCCTCCAGCGCGGCGAGGTCGCCGGCGCGGGCGGCGGCGACGAAGGCGGTCAGCAGTCTGCGCTGTTCGGCTGCGGTCACCGGTGCGCGGCGCTCGGAGACGAGGTGTTTGCGGGCCCTGCTGACGAGTTGCCGCACCGCGGCCTCGGTGGCCTGGATGATGTCGGCGATCTGCCGATAGGGGTAGTCGAACGCTTCTCGCAGCACGTAGGCCGCGCGTTCAGTGGGTGAGAGCCTTTCCAGCAGGAGCAGGACCGCGAAGCCGAGGGCTTCGCCTCGCTCGGCGCCGAGGTGCGGGTCGGCGCTGGTGTCAACGGGTTCGGGAAGCCACGGGCCGATGTAGGTCTCGCGGCGGACCCGCGCGGACTGCAGGGCGTTGATGGCGAGGCGGGTGGTCGCCGTGGCCAGGTACGCGGCGGGGTCGGCCACGGTGCTGCGGTCGCAGGTCTGCCAGCGCATCCAGACGTCCTGTACGAGGTCTTCGGCTTCGGTGGAGCTGCCCAGCATCCGGTACGCGATTCCGAACAGGCGCGGCCGCACGCTCGCGAAGACCGCCGCGGCCTGGTCGAGATCTTCCGGCCCATGGGAGTGGTTCGCCGGTCCGTTGTCCCCCATGGTGATCGCTTCCGTTCCGCTGGCAGATAGACGAGTTCGACGAAGGCGGAAGCAGCTTTTCGAGCGCGCTCGCCTGTTCTAAGAGGTCTGGATGCATATTCAACCGGCCACCGGAGGCGGCCGGTTGGCGGTGGTCATGGGTTTGCCTTTCCGGTGTTCAGGGCGGCCCTGAGCACCTGGATGGCCTGGGCGGTGGCGGCTCGCGCGGCGTGGGTGTCGCGGACCGGGTTGAGCATCAGGAAGTCGTGCAGGATGCCGTTGTAACGCACGCTGGTGGTGGGGACGCCGGCCTCGGTGAGCTTGCGGGCGTAGGCCTCGCCCTCGTCGCGCAGTACGTCGTTCTCGTCCACGATGACGAACGCGGGCGGCAGCCCCGCGAGGTCCTGCAGGGACGCGCGCAGCGGTGAGGCGGTGATCTCGGCGCGCTGGGCGAGGTCGGTGGTGTAGGCGTCCCAGAACCAGGCCATGGCCCTGGCCGTCAGGAACGGGCCGTCGGCGAACTCGCGGTAGCTGCCCGTGTCCTGGGCGGCGTCGGTGACCGGGTAGTAGAGCGACTGGTGCACGAACCTCACGTCGCCGCGGCGCTTGGCGAGGATGGTCAGCGCGGCGGTCATGTTGCCGCCGACCGAGTCGC
>NZ_JBFAMX010000605.1:0-6216 GCF_040659615.1 Nonomuraea sp. NPDC049784 | reverse complement strand
CGGTGCCACCTTCGCGGCGGGGATGGCGCTGCGCGGGCGGCGGCTGCCCAGGGTGCTCACCTGGCTCGGGCTGATCAGCTACTCGCTCTACCTGGTGCATCATCCGCTGCTGAAGTACTTCGTGGAGATCACCGGTGACCTGCGGCGGGCGGAGCTGCCGTACCAGCTCGTGATGGCGGCGCTGGCCGTGACCGCGGTGCTGGCCGTCAGCGCGCTGTCCTTCAGATACGTCGAGAGCCCCATGCAGGCGCTGGGCCGCCGCGTGTCACGCCGGAGCGCCCGCCGGCTCCAGCGCGAGGGCGATCTCCGGATGTCCGGACAGGGCGCGAGCCACGACGGAGTCCTCGGCCATGAGGAACGCGAGGTGCCTGACCGCGTGCGCGACCACGTTGGCCAGGGCGACGCGGTCAGGTGACGGCGTCGCGGGCGCCTCGCCCCTGGCGATCTCCAGCACGGGCACCTCGACCCCGGGCAACCACGGCGCCGGATCCGGGCAGACCGCATATGTCAGCACGATCCCGCCGTCCGGCTCGTACCGCCAGCTCGTGGAGTGCACGACGGTGGCGGGATCTTCCGCCGAGACCCCGCTGAGCCGGCGCGCGGCCTCGTCGGGGCTCTCCCCGAACCCGGGCTGGGTGATGGCATGCCGGTAGGACCAGCGATTGTCGGTGCCCGCCCGTAGCATGAGCGTCTCAACCGAGACCACGTGTCTTCCCGTCACCATCGACAACTTACTGCCAATCATATGCAAGTACATCCCAGATGCATTGTGTTCCGGCTCTTGAACACGACGGCGGGTCCGGCTGTAGTCGATGGCTTGCGAGAGAGAGGCCGACAGCGATGCCCGGTTTGCTGGTGCTGATGGGGTCGGGGGAAACGAGCCCGACCATGGTCGAGATCCACCGCGCGGTGGCGCGGACGCTGCGCGCGGGAGCACGGGCCGTGCTCCTCGACACCCCCTACGCCTTCCAGGAGAACGCCGCCGACATCTCCGCCCGCGCCCGCCGCTATTTCGCGCACAGCGTCGGGCTTGACGTCGAGGCGGCGGCTGGGATCACGGGCGCCGACTGGGTCTTCTCCGGCCCGGGCAGTCCCACCTACGCGCTCGACCGGTGGGCCGGCTCGGGCGTGGCCGGTGACCTGCGTGCCCGGGTTCGCGCGCGTGAGGGGGTGACTGTGCTGGCCTCGGCGGCCGCCTGCACGGCGGGCCTGGCCACCGTGCCGGTCTACGAGATCTACAAGGTGGGCGCGGATCCCCATTGGCGCGAGGGCATTGACCTGCTGGAGCCGCTGGGCCTGCGGGCCGTGCTGATCCCCCACTTCGACAACGCCGAGGGCGGCACCCACGACACCCGCTATTGCTACCTCGGCGAGCGCCGGCTGTCGCGCATGGAGCGCGAGCTGCCGCCCGGCACCGCCGTGCTCGGCCTCGACGAGCACACGGCGCTGATGATCGATCTGGAGAGCGAGTCCGTACGGGTGGCGGGCCGGGGCGGCCTCACCGTCCGCCGCCCCGGCTCCCAGACGGTCCTGCCCACCGGCACCCACACCGACCTCGCCCAGCTCCGCCGCCTGGCCGAGGGCGGCACGGGCCTCACCACGACCCCGCCGCCCCCGGCGGAGCCGGCTCCCGCGGAGGTCACGCTGGAGGAGACCATCCACACGTGCGAGGAGCTGTTCAAGGCCGCCGTGGGCAAGCCGGACATGGTGGCGGCGGCCCAGACCGTCCTCGACCTCGAGGCGGAGATCGTCAAATGGGCCGCCGACACGGAGGAGGATTCCGGCGGGGTCGATCAGGCCAGAGAGCTGATGCGACTGCTGATCGCCCGCCTCGGCGAGCTCGCCTCCGCCGCCGGCCTCCGCTCCCTCGGGCTGCCCTCCCTGGTGGAGCCCCTCCTGGCGCTCCGGTTGCGGCTGCGCGAGGAGGGGCGATACGAGGTGGCGGACGCGCTGCGGGCGGCGATGCTGGAGGGCGGCATCGTGGTGGAGGACACCCCCGACGGGCCCCGCTGGACCTGCACCTCGTGAGATTCCTGGCGGCCGCCTGACGAGATCGGTAAAAGCAAGGTAACGTGACCTCGTCACTCGCCGTGCTCACACGGATACACTTGGCTCGGTGTTGTCGTGCGTGCAAGACTCGAATCCATGGAAGGCGATGACGCGATGACTGCTATGCCCGATGAAGGCTGGCTGGTTGCTCATCCGCCGCCCCGGCGTGCCAGGCTTTTCTCCCTGCCGCCCACTATGGATGGCTACACCGTCGAGGACTGGCTCAAGCTGCCTGAAACCGGGGAGCGGATCGAGTTGATCGACGGGAGTTTCGTAGTGAGTCCCATGCCCCGATACGCTCATGCACTCAGCGCGGGGCGACTTCGGCAGATCCTGGTCGAGGCGGCTCCCGAGGCATTCGAGGTAGTCGAAAGCGGAAACCTCCAGGTCGGGGAGGATGGGCTGATTCCTGACATCGTGGTCGGATATGCGGCGGCGATACTCGAAGACCCTGTTGTGCTCACCGCGTCCGACGTCGTGTGCGTGGCCGAAGTCGTCAGCCCTGGCAAGGTGAATCGAGACCGCGACTACACGATCAAACCGCCCAAGTATGCCGCCGCAGGAATCCCCGTCTTCATCCGAGTCGACCTGGAGGGTGGCGACGCGCCGCGAGTCGAGGTCTTCAACCTGGGCGAGCAGGGCTACGAGCTGGTCGCGGAGGCGAAGGCAGGCACCGTGCTCACGCTCGACCAGCCCTTCCCCGTCTCCTTCGATCCAGCGGCGTTGACCGGGCCGCGATCTCGATGACCCCGCTAGAAGGTCCTGGCGATCTGGCGGGCGCGTTCGTCGGCCTGCTTGCGCTCGTTCTCGTAGGAGCCCGTGAGCGTCGGGTGGTGGCGGATCTCCTGGATGTCGGCGATGCCGGTCCAGCGTAGCCATCCGTTGAAGAACGTCGACTGGAAGTCGCTCCCGAACTCCCGCCCCAGCCCAGGCCCCCAGACCGCGCTGGTGTAGACGACGGCGGCGCGCTTGCCGGCAAGCAGGGGGCGGTAGCCGGTCTCCGGGTGCACATCGAAGATCATCGCGGGCTGGCTGACGACGTCGATGAACTGCTTCAGCTTGTACGGCACGCCCGCGTTCCACATCGGCACGCTGAAGAGGTAGCGGTCATAGGAGTCGAAGCGCTCGAATGTGCGCACGGCCGCCTCCCACGCCTCGGCCTGCTCGCCCTCGGGAGTGCCGCCCCCGAACACGGTCATCTTCGCTGTCGCGGCGGCGGGCCCGAACTCGGGCAGCGTCCCGTCCCACAGGTCGAAGTGGTCGACCGTCGCGCCTGGACGGGCGGCCAGGTACTCGTCGACAAAGGTCTGCGCGATCCCCAACGAGATCGACTCGCCTCCGCGCGGCGAGGCGGAGATGTGCAGCAGTCTGCTCATGGATTCATGCCCTTTCCGGACTCCGGTCCGATTAACGCTTCCGAAGATACGGACTATGGTCCGGTTAGTCAACATGCAGAGGCACGCGGATGGTTAGTGGACCCGCGTGGTCGGGGCGGTCAGGGAATGAGTGTCCAGCCGGTCAACGACCGTGGGAATGGCGGTTGCGCCGTAGCTGCGGCCTGCCCTGTGCGGGTCAGCGGGCGTCACCCTGGAGGCCATCAGCCATGTGCGGCGGGTGGCGCCGCCCGTGCTCCGCCGTAACAAATGAAGAAGGACCAGCCACGTGCGGCGGGCATTCGCCGCAACAGATATAGGGAGCTAACGACGGGGAGGATCGATGCGGGCGCCGTCCAGAGTGAAGATCATCAGGCGGGAGAGATCCACGCCCACCTTGGCCGCGTCGCCGGCGCGCCAGACGGGCCGGTTGCCCAGGCGGACGATCAGGTCGGAGCGGCGGTGGATGCCGCTGTTCGGGTGCTGGCCCACCCGTTCCTGCTCCTGGTGCTCCTCATGCTGCGACGACGAGAAGATCCGCCGCACCAGCCCCGACAGCTTCCCCGGCCCGTTCTTCTCCCCGTTGATCCGCTGGCGCGGGTCCGGCGGCTCGGGCACCGGCACGGCGGGCATCCCGCACTCGAGGTACGCCAGCCACTCGTGCCCGTGGTATTCCAGCGCCCGCACCCGCCCGTAGAAGGACGGCCCCTCGTACGACTCGGGCACCGGGGCCAGACTGTCGGGCCGCAGACCCACGAGCACCTGCCCGCCCGTGTGCTGCGAGATCGCGTACGCCCTCGGATCGCTCCACGGCAGCGTGAGCCGGTGGGGGCCGAAGTCGAGCATGACGTACTGGTTCTGCGGCGTCCTGACACCGGCCGCCAGCAGGTTCAACTGCTGGGAGTTGAGGAAGGCTGCCACGAAGGCGGTGGCTGGATCGTTGTAAATCTGGGCCGGAGTGCCGACGTCCTGGAGGACCCCGCGGTTCAGTATGGCGATCCTGTCGGCCAGCGTCAGGGCCTCCACCTGGTCGTGCGTCACGTAGATCGTGGTCACGCCGAGCGACCTGACCAGCGCCGAGATCTCCATGCGGAGCTCGGTGCGCATGCCGGCGTCGAGGTTGGACAGCGGCTCGTCCATGAGGAACAGCTTGGGCTGCCGGACGATCGCCCGGCCCATCGCCACGCGCTGCCGCTGGCCCCCGGAGAGCGTGCCTGGGCGGCGGTCCAGCGTCTCGTCGATGTGTAAGGCCTTCGACAGCTCGGTCACGCGGTCGCGCACCATCGCCGGGTCCGACTTGGCGATCTCCAGAGGGAAGGCGATGTTCCCCCGCACGGTCCTGTGCGGATAGAGCGCGCCGTTCTGGAACACCATGGCCACGTCACGATCGCGCGGGGCCAGATGGTTGGCCAGCTGCCCGTCCAGCCAGAGGTCGCCCTCGGTGATCTCCTCCAAGCCCGCGATCATGCGGAGTAGCGTGGACTTGCCGCATCCGGAGGGACCGAGGAGGACGAGGAACTCGCCGTCTTCCGCCCGAAGGCTCAGCCGGTCGACCGCGAGGTAGTCGCCCGGATACACCTTGGTCACTTTGTCGAGAACGACCGAGCTCATGGGCCTACACCTTGCGCGAGTGTCACCTGTGACGAGGCTGATTGAAGAGGTAGTACATCGCGCCTTAACGCTAGATGTCCACCCTTGACATAAAGAATCTCCTTCTCAGCCGTTTCGGTCGAGTGTTTTGGGAAGCCAAAAGCCGAAATTTCCGTATTAGAGGGGTATGTAAGGGCTTGCGTAAACTTGCGGCAAGGGATTTCATAGTCGGGACCTTCAGGGGGGACTATGACGGCATGGTGGCGGGACGCCGCGATCTACCAGGTTTACGTGCGCAGCTTCGCGGACGGCGACGGCGACGGGATCGGCGACCTGGTCGGCATTCGCGATCGCCTCCCCTACCTGGCGGGTCTGGGCGTGGACGCCGTCTGGCTGACGCCGTTCTACCGCTCCCCCATGGCCGACTTCGGGTACGACGTCGCGGACTACAGGGACGTCGACCCGCTGTTCGGAACGCTCGCGGACGCCAAGGCGCTCATCGACGAGGCGCACGACCACGGGCTGCGGGTGATCGTGGACGTCGTCCCCAATCACACCTCCTCGGCCCATCCCTGGTTCCGGCAGGCCCTGCGCGGCGAGCACCGTGATCGTTACATCTTCCGCGACCAGCCGAACGACTGGGAGTCGATCTTCGGCGGCCCCGCCTGGACACAGGTCGAGGACGGGCAGTGGTACCTGCACCTGTTCGACTCCGCGCAGCCCGACCTCAACTGGGACAACGACGAGGTGCGCGGCGAGTTCGAGTCGATCCTGCGGTTCTGGCTCGACCTGGGTGTGGACGGCTTCCGCGTGGACGTGGCACACGGCATGGTCAAACCGCGCGGCCTGCCCGACATCGGACATGCGAACCAGACCACGCTGATCGGCAAGGAGCCGGTGCCGTACTTCGACAACGACGGCGTGCACGACATCCACCGCGCGTGGCGGCGCGTGCTCGACTCCTATCCCGGCGATCGCATCGGCGTGGCTGAGGCGTGGGCACCGACGGCCGAGCGGCTGGCGATGTATGTCCGCCCGGACGAGCTGCACCAGGCGTTCAACTTCCACTACCTGTTCACCCCGTGGGACGCCGCCGAGCTGAGGGCGGTGATCGACTCCTCGCTGGCCACCGCCGCCTCGGTGGGCGCCCCGACCACCTGGGTGCTGTCGAACCACGACGTCAAGCGGCACGTCACCCGCTACG
>NZ_JBFAMX010000604.1:0-6287 GCF_040659615.1 Nonomuraea sp. NPDC049784 | reverse complement strand
GCCGGTCTTCACCTTTTCCCAGAACTCGTCCGTCGTGTCGTACAAGGCGTTCACGGCGGCGCCCTGTGTCGCCCGAGCCGCGCTCATGGCGTCCCAGCTGCTCACGGCGGCGACGGTCGCCGGGCTCGCGGGCGGGGGCGTGTGGCTGGCCACCGGGCCGGACCGCGAGCTGGCGAAGAGCTACCGGCGGACGCTCGCCGTCGCCGACGGGCGCTACCTCGCCGCCGCCGTGCTCTACGCCGGCCAGCTACGGGTGGGCCACGCGTTCGCCTACCAGGGGTCTCCGAGCTGGATCTTCCTCACCGTCGAGTCGGCCGGACAGTCCGGCTCGTACGAGGCGAAGCTGGTCGGCAGGGACGGCGCCTGGAGCGACCTCGGCAAGGTCACGGTCTCCGATGGGCGCGCCTCGTGGGGCACCGCCGTGCCGATGCCGATCTCAAGGATCGACCGGGTCGTGCTCCAGAGGCCTGGCGCGCCCGACGTCGTCGCCGCCTTCGGGCGCTGAGGCGGCGCGCCTGCCGGCGTACAGGCTGGTGAGTGTGACGGTGAGCAGGACTGCGACGATGACGCCGAGCGAGGCGAGGGTGGGGGTCTCCGGGACCCACTCCCACAGGCCGTGCGCCCAGTGGAGGACCAGCTTGACCCCGATGAGGGCCAGGATGGCGGCCAGGCCGTAGTTGAGATGGCGCAGCCTGGCGAGCGCGTCCCGCAGCACGAAGTACAGCGCCCGCAGGCCCAGCAGCGCGAAGGCGTTGGTGGCGAAGACCAGGAAGGGGTCCTCGGTCACCCCGTACACGGCGGGCACCGAGTCGACGGCGAAGACGATGTCGGTGGCGAAGACGGCCACGGTGGCCACGGCCAGCGGAGTGATCGCCAGCCGGCCCTGCTCGCGGACCACCAGTCGGAAGCCGCGGTAGTCGCCGGTGACCGGGACGAGACGGCGCAGCAGCCGGACGCTGCGCATGGAGGCGACGTCGACCTCCTGGTCATCCCCTTTCAGCACCTTGACCGCGGTGACGATCAGGACCGCCCCGAACAGCAGGAACACCCACGTGCCGCTCTGCAGCGCCGCGGCTCCCAACGCGATGAAGACCGCCCGCAGCACCAGCGCCCCGATGATGCCGTACAACAGCACGCGCTGGGTCAGCTCGTGCGGCACCGTGAAGGCTGACAGCAGCAGCATGAACACGAACAGGTTGTCCACCGACAGCGACTTCTCCACCACGTATCCGGTGAAGAACTCGACCGCCACCCCGGTGCCGAAGGCGCCCCACAGGTACGCGCAGAAAGCCACCGGCAGCACCAGATAGAAAACCGACCAGGCCAGGGCCTCGCGCATGCGCACCTCGTGCGGGCGCCGGGTCAGAATGACGTCGACCACCAGCAGCAGGACCAGGGCCGCCACGGTGATCGACCACAGGCCGGGTGACGCGATGGTGCCCTGATCGGGCGCAACCAGAAATGTCCCCGCGGACATGAAACCTCCTCGAACGTGCTCAGCCGTTCGAGGTCTCCTTCACCCGGGGTCACGGGCGGCCGTCCGGGGACGCCATGTACGTCCGTACTGACCGGATCGACGCTTGGGAAGTACTCCCCTCGCTCGCCCCAGGGTAGGACAAATCCGGCCAGCGAGCCACTATGGCCGGGACCGCGTAGCGTCCGCGCTTCGAGACAGGGAGTGCAATTGGCTCTTGCCATGATCGGCGCTATGCGTGATGCTTGCAGACCTCTTGAGCGAATCGGCCGAAAGCTCCCAGAGCGCGTCCTGTTCCGGGTTGTGGAGCTTCCTGCGCGGGCTGCGCCGCGGGCGATGAGAGGTCGCGGGCCGGTCCCGGGCTCGATTGCGAGCCCGGGACCGGCCCGCCGAGGTCCACACATTCGGGCCCGGTTCACTCCTCGTCGGCCAGGACGTCCTCGCCGACGAGACGGCGGAGCCGGTCGTTGGCCTGCTCGAGCACCGTGAGCGCGATCTCGCACCGATCCTCGTCCGTCTCGCCCATGACCTCCTCGGCGAGCTCCGCCCATGCGCGTTCGATGGCGGGCACCAGCTCGTGGCCGACCTCCGTGACCAGGATGCGCACCTGACGGCGGTCACCGGCCACCGCCTCACGCCGGAACCACCCGCCGCCCTCCAGCCGGGCCAGACTGCGGGTCGCGGTCGGCGGCTCGATCGCGAGCCGCGCCGCCAGCTCCTTGACGGTCATGCCCCCAGGCTCCTGAGCCAGCAGCCACAGCAGCACGTCCTGCCCCGGGTGCAGCCCGAGCGCCGCGAGCTTGCGCGCCTTGGCGGCGCGATAGAGCTTGCTCATCTTGTTCAGCGCCCGGTTGATGCGCATCACGTCACTTGCGTCCACATCACTCATCCTACCGAATGTGTATAGTCGGCTAATAAGTAGTCGGCTAACTATTGGAGAAGCTGATGGATCTCGGACTCAACGGGCGGGTCGTGCTGGTCACCGGGGCATCCGGCGACATCGGCCGCTCGATCGCCAAGGCGTTCGCGGCGGAGGGGGCGCTGGTCGCCGCCGGCTGGCACCGTAACGAGGAGCGGGCACGCGCACTGGTCGACTCGATCAACCAGGCGGGCGGGAAAGCGATCACGGTGCGGACCGACCAGCATGACCCCGAGTCGGCGGAAGCGGTGGCGCGCCAGGTCGAGAACGAGCTCGGCGACGTAGCGGTCCTGGTGGCGAACGCCGTCTCCTGGCCGGTGGCGGCGCCGGAGACGTGGGAAACCCTGACCACCGGCCTCACGGGGAACGTGACGGGCACGCTCGCGCTGGTCGACGCCGTGCTTCCCGGCATGCGGAGCGCCGGCTGGGGGCGGCTGGTGCTGATCTCGTCCGACGTGGTGGACCAGCCGCTACCCGCCGGCGTGGCGTACCCCGCCGCCAAGAGCGCGCTGGAGACGGCGGGAAAGGTGCTCGCCGTGCGGGAGGCCCGGCACGGCATCCTCACGAACGTCGTCCGGCCGGGCTTCACGCTGACGGAGAGGGCGCTGACCTGGCCCCAGTTCGGGCAGGAGGCCGTCGACGCCGAGGGCGCGAAGACACCGACGGGGCGCATCTGCACACCGGAGGACGTCGCCTCCGCGGTCGCCTATCTGGGCTCCGCCGCGAACGGGCACGCCAACGGTGAGGTGCTCTCCGTGGCGGGCGGGCGGCACCTGACCCGCTGACGGCAGGCGGCTCATTCGCCGCCGAGCTGAGTGTCGAGGCGGTTCCCCACGTCGATGGAACGCCTCGATGCTCGGCTCGCGTCGTTCACAGCGTCCGGGCACGTTCCGCGAGGATCTGCGCGCGGGCGAGCTGCACCTCCCTGGCCTTGCGGGCGGCGTACCGGAGCACCGGCCCGAACGTCGCCCGCACCCTCAGCACGTCCTCCACCTCGGTCCCCTCACCCCCGGCGGCCAGCCCGAACCGGTAGTCCAGCCGCACCCCGCCAGGGCTGTCCACCTCGCCCTCGACGCCTTCGCGGGAGGCGCGCAACGTCACCTCGATCAGGTTGTCGTACCGCACGAAACCCAGGAACCGGAAGCGCTCCACCGACACGAACCGGGTCTGGCCAGACTCCCGCCGCACGTCCCGCACCTCCACCACGAGCGGCGACAGGCCCACGTAGCTCGACGGCTCACTCAGATGCGTGAGCACCGCGGACGGCGGGGCCGCCACGTGGAAGACGTTACGCAGCAGAGTCTCCGGCACGGCTCGGCCTCCCAGGCGTCGAGATGCGATCTGCCCAGTATGGGGGTCAACGGGCGAGTCCCGCGATGAAGCTCACGCGCCGTGCCACGAATGCCAGAGGGCGGCGTACGTGCCGCCCGCCGCGACGAGGTCGTGGTGCGTGCCCAGTTCGGTGAGCCGGCCGTCCTGCATGACCGCCACCCGGTCGGCGTCGTGGGCGGTCTGCAGGCGGTGGGCGATGGCGATGACCGTGCGGCCGGAGAGGACGGCGGCCAGGGCGCGCTCGGTGTGGCGGGCGGTTCCCGGGTCCAGGAGCGCGGTGGCCTCGTCGAGGATCAGCGTGTGGGGGTCGGCGAGCACCACGCGGGCCAGGGCCACCTGCTGCGTCTGCGCACCGTCCAGGCGGTGGCCGCCGGGGCCCAGGTGGGTGTCCAGGCCGTCCGGGAGGTCGTCGATCCAGTCGGCGCCGACGGTGGTGAGAGCCGCGCGCAGGTCGGCGTCGCCGGCGGAGGGGGCGGCAATGCGGAGGTTGTCCCGTACGGTGCCGAGGAAGACGTGGTGCTCCTGGGTGACCAGGATGACGCGCTCGCGCAGCCGGTCGGGGTCGAGGTCGGCGACGGGCACCCCGCCCACGGTGACGGTCCCGGTGCGGGGCCTGTCCACGCCTGCCAGGAGCCTGCCCAGGGTGGTCTTGCCGGCCCCGGATGGTCCGACGATCGCGAGGCGTTCGCCGGGCTGGACGGTCAGGTCCACCCCGCGCACGACGTCGGGGCCGCCGTCGTAGGCGTAGTGCGCGCCGGCGACCTCAAGCCGGTCATCGGCCGGTACGGGGGAGGCCGCGGCGGCCGGCGCCTGCCGCGAGGCCGGGGCGAGGCCCTCGACCCGGGCGAACGAGGCGCCGCTGCTCTGCAGGTTCTCCAGGTGGAAGAGGACGGTGTCCAGCGGCTGGGACAGTTGCCGCAGGTAGAGGGCGGCGGCGACGACCGCTCCCAGGCTCATGCCGTCCTGCGTCATGACGCCGCCGATCAGCAGGACTCCGGCCACCGGGATGACGTAGGAGACGTCCACGATCGGGAAGAGCACGCTGCGCAGGAACAGGGTGCGGGTGCGGGTCCTGCGGCACTCGTCGATGGCCTGCTGGCAGGCCGCGATGCGGCGGTGCTCGAGCCGGAGCGCCTCGATGGTGCGGGCGCCGGTGGTGGCCGCGGCGAGCTGCTCGGCGAGGGCCGAGTCGGCCGCCCCCTCGTCCAGGTACGCGGTGACCGCGCGGCGCAGGTACCAGCGGGCGGCGAACCAGATGCCCAGCAGGCCGAGCACGCCGCACGCGCCCAGGAGCGGGTCGAGGGTGAAGACCGCGCCCAGGATGAACGCGGCCTGGACCGCGGCGATCAGGACCTCGGGACCGGAGTCACGCAGCGTGGCGCCGACCTCCGCCACGTCCCTGGTGCCGCGGGTGGTCAGGTCGCCCGTGCCGGCGCGCTCGATCACCGAGGCCGGCAGGGCGAGGGCGCGGTCGGTGAACTGCTCGCGGACGCGGGCCAGCGTACGCTCGCCGAAACGGTGGCCGAGGTAGCTCGCGTAGCGGGTCAGCAGGAGCTGGACCAGGGCGAAGACGAGGATGGCGAGGGCCAGCCGGTCCACGGTGGCGACCCCGGCGCCGGACTTGACCTCGTCGATGATGCGGCCGAGCAGCCACGGGCCGACCAGTCCCGCACCGGCGGCCAGCGCGTTGAGGGCGATCACGGCGGCGAAGGCGCGGCCGTCGAGGCGGATCAGGCGGAGCGCGGCCCGGCGGACCTGGGAGGGCTCGGCGACAGGCAGGGTCCCGGCCCTGGACAGGTCGCTCATCGGACGGCCTGCTCGGACTGGGAGCTCGTCTCGTCGACGCCCGTGCCGGTCTCGTCAGTGCCCGTGCTGGTCTCGCCGGAGTCCGTGCCGGTCTCGTCGTCCGCGTCGCGGGACACCAGCAGGCGGTAGCCGGGGTGCTCGCGCAGCAGGTCGCGGTGGCTGCCCGCCGCCGCGACGGACCCGTCCTCCAGGTAGTACACGGTGTCGGCCTGGTCCAGGACGAGTGGCGAGGTCGTGGTGACCGCCGTGGCGCGGCCCCGGCGCGCGGCACGCAGACGGGCCGCGATGGTGGCCTCGGTGTGGGCGTCCACGGCCGAGGTGGGTTCGGCCGCGAGGAGGATCTCGGGGTCGGCCAGCAGGGCGCGGGCCAGGCGTACGCGCTGGCGCTGTCCGCCGGACAGGTTGCGTCCCTGAGAGTCGATGGCCGAGTCCAGCCCGTCCGGCAGCCCGCGTACGACGTCCTCGGCCATGGCCGCGTGGACCGCCCGCTCGACGGCCTGCTCGTCCGGATCCTGCCTGCCCGCGATGACGTCGCGCAGCGTGCCCGCGAACAGGTCCGCCTCGTTGTCCGCCACCAGGATCCGCTCCCGTACCCGTGCCAGGTCGATGTCGCCGAGGCGGACCGCGCCCCAGGTCGCGGCGGACCCGGTGAACCCGCCGAGCCGGTCGAGCACCGCCGCGGACTCCCCCGGCCGGGCGCTGACCAGCGCGGTCAGCTCGCCCGGCGAGATCTCGACGCCGGAGGCGGGATCGCGC
>NZ_JBFAMX010000603.1:0-6304 GCF_040659615.1 Nonomuraea sp. NPDC049784 | reverse complement strand
CTGGCGCTGGCGATGATCCTGCGCCAGCCTGGCCTCGGTGAGCGCGAACTGGCGGCCGATGCAGGCCCGCTCACCGTTGCCGAACGGCTTGTACGCCCCGGGGTGGTGGTTCTTCTTGTTCTCCGGCAGCCAGCGGTCGATGTCGAACTCGTCGGGCCGCTCCCACGCCCTGGGGTTTCGGTGCAGCGCGGGCAGCAGCATGCCGACGCCCTGGTCCTTGGCGATGGGGTAGCCGCCGATTGTGGTGTCCTCGACCGCGCTCACGCCGAACAGCGGGATCGGCGACCAGTGGCGCAGCGTCTCCTCCAGGATGCGGGGGATGACGTCAAGCTTCATGATCGTCTCGTACGTGGGCGGCTCGTCGCCCGGCAGCAGCCGGTCCACCTCATCGTAGGCGCGCGCCAGGGTGTGCGGGTCGCGCAGCAGGTTGTACAGGGCGAAGGAGAGCAGCCCGCTGGTGGTCTCGTGGCCGGCGATGAGGAAGGTGAGGACCTGGTTGCGGATGTTCTCGTCGGACAGGCGGGCACCGCTCTGCGGGTCGGACGCCTCCAGCATCAGGCCCAGCAGGTCCTTCGAGCCTGAGACGCCCTCGGCGCGGCGCTGCCTGATCACGTCGTCGACGAGCTCCTGCATGGTGGCGATGTCGCGCCGGTACGCCTCCTCGTGCCCGCGCTTGAGCTTGGTGACGAACGGCAGCTGCTGGTTGCGCAGCATGGCCTCGGTCAGCGCGCCGCCCATGGCCTGCAGGAACGGGTGCAGCTCGGGCGAGTCGAACGAGTGGAACCGGTAGCCGAACCCGGTGAGCGAGATCGTGTCCAGGGTGAGCCTGGTCATGTCGTCGGCGACGGGCAGGTCCTCCCCCTGGCGACCCGCCCACGACTCGACGAGCTCCTCGGCGATCTCGAGCATCTGCGAGTAGTACGCCTTCATCGAGCGCTGGCTGAAGGCGGGCATCAGGATGCGATGCGCGTGGCCCCACACCGGCTCGTCGTGGTCGGCCGTGAACAGCCCGTCGCCGCCGAAGTCGCGCACGATCGACAGCGGCGGCCGGATGCGCTTGACGAACCGGCTCTCGTCGCACACTTCCGCGACCAGATCGGGGTCGTACACCAGCACGATCGTGCGACCGGCGACCTCCAGCCTGAAGATGCCCTCCTCGTACCGGGAGGCGACCTGAACGAAGTGCTCCACCGGCGAGTGAGAGGGAATCTGCAGCGTGTTGCCCAGGATGGGCAGGCCCTGGGGTGCGGGGATCTGCGCCATGATTGCTCCCTTCGGTTAGCCATACACCGTATGGCTGACGCTACCATACGGTGTATGGCGGTGAGCGCACGCAGGGGTACGCCCCTGACTCTCGAAGAGATCGGCTCCACGGCGGTACGCCTGATAGACGAGGGCGGAGTGGAGGGGTTGTCCATGCGCAAGCTGGCGGCCGAACTGGACGTCAACCCCATGTCGCTCTACCACCACGTGGAGAACAAGGAGGCACTGCTCAGGCTGGTCTGCGCCACCGCGGCCGAGCGCATGTACATACCGCCGGACGACGGCGCCTCTTGGCAGGACCAGCTCAAGGCGCTCGCGCTGGCCTACCACCGGCACGCCCGAGAGCATCCGGCCTTGTGGGGATATGTGCACACCCATCCGCAGCTCGTCTCCGACCATCGGCTGGTGATCTGGCGGACGCTCTATCGCATCCTGCGGCTGGCGGGGGTGCCGGAGGCGGAGCTGCGGCGGACGAGCGAGATCCTGAACGCGTTCGTCTCGGGCTTCATCGTGGCCGAGACCCAGGGACACATGTCGGACGACCCCGACGAGATCGCCCGCGACTTCGAAACGGCCGTCCATCTGATCATCAACGGCGTGGTGAGCTTCTCCAGCTGATCAGAGGTGCGTTGGAAAACCAAACTCACTCACGCTAGAGTGGGTTCAGTTTTCCAACCCACAAGGAGGGCGCGATGCGTGACGCGGTCATCGTGCAAGCCGTACGCACTCCGATCGGCAAGGGCAAGCCGGGCGGTGCCCTGACCGGGGTGCACCCGGTGGACCTGCTGGCCCACACCCTGCGGGCCCTGATCGAGCGCGGCGGCGTGGATCCGTCGCTGGTGGACGACGTGATCGGCGGCTGCGTCGACCAGGTGGGCGAGCAGGCCATGAACACCACGCGCAACGCCTGGCTGGCGGCCGGCTTCCCGGAGTCGGTGCCCGCGGTCACCGTGGACCGGCAGTGCGGCTCGTCCCAGCAGGCTGTGCACTTCGCCGCGCAGGGGGTCATGGCGGGCGCGTACGACCTGGTGGTGGCGTGCGGCGTGGAGTCGATGAGCCGCGTGCCGATGTGGTCGAACGTGCCTCCCGGCGCCGACCCGTTCGGCCCTGCTATGGCCGCGCGCTTCCCCGAGGGCCTGGTGCCGCAGGGCATCAGCGCCGAGCTGATCGCCGCCAAGTGGTCGCTCAGCCGTGAGCAGCAGGACGCGTTCTCGGCGGACTCGCACCGCAAGGCCGCCGTGGCCTCCTTCGCCCTCGAGCTCGCGCCCATCGCCGGGCTGGCCTGGGACGAGTCGGTACGCCCGAGCACGACGCCGGAGATCCTGGCCGGGCTCAAGCCCGCCTTCGCAGACCCGGGCTACGCCGAGCGGTTCCCGCAGATCGACTGGTCGGTCACCGCGGGCAACACCAGCCCGATCAACGACGGAGCGGCGGCCGTGCTGATCGCCAGTTCGGAGACGGCGGCGCGCCTGGGCCTGCGTCCCCTGGCCCGCCTGCACAGCTTCGCCGTCGCGGGCGCGGACCCGATCCTCATGCTCACGGCCGTCATCCCCGCCACGGAGAAGGTGCTGCGCCGCGCGGGGCTGAGTCTCGCCGACATCGACCTGTTCGAGGTCAACGAGGCGTTCGCGAGCGTCGTGCTGGCCTGGCTGCAGGAGACCGGCGCCGACCCGGCCAAGGTCAACGTCAAGGGCGGCGCCATCGCGCTCGGCCACCCGCTGGGCGCGAGCGGCGCCCGCATCGCCACGACGCTGGTGCACACGATGCGCGAGCGCGGCGCCCGCTACGCCCTGCAGACCATGTGCGAGGCCGGCGGCCTGGCCAACGCCCTGATTCTCGAACGCCTCTAACGACAACCAAAGGATCAAGATGAAGATCTCCGGCAGCGTCGCCCTCGTCACCGGCGCGAACCGCGGCCTCGGCGCCGCCTTCGCCCAGGCCCTCCTGGCCCGGGGCGCCCGCACCGTCTACGCGGCCGCCAGGAACCCCGCCACGATCACCGCCGAGGGCCTGACCCCGATCGAGCTCGACGTGACGGACCCGGCGGCGGTCGCGGCCGCGGCCTCCCGCTGCGCCGACGTGGACCTGCTGATCAACAACGCCGGCATCCTCCGCTCGGGCGCCGCCGACCTGGACTCGGCCCGCGCCGAGATGGAGACCAACTACTTCGGCACCCTCTCCATGAGCCGCGCCTTCGCCCCCGTCCTGGCCCGCAACGGCGGCGGCGCGCTGATGAACGTGCTGTCGGTGCTGTCGTTCGTGTCGTTCCCGCAGGTGAGCACGTACGCCGCGTCGAAGGCGGCGGCGTGGTCGCTGACCAACGCCCTGCGGGTGGAGCTGAAGGAGCAGGGCACCCATGTCGTGGGGGTGCACGCGGGCTACATCGACACGGACATGGCCGCCCGCGTCAGCGATCCGAAGATCTCCCCGGAGGAGGTCGTCGCCCAGGCCCTCGACGCCGTGGAGGCCGGGCTGTACGAGGTCCTGGCCGACACGGTCAGCAAGGAGACCAGGGCCGCCCTCTCAGGTGATCTCGAGCTCGTCTACCCGGCGCTGGCCGCTCGCCGCTGAGCCGGGCTCAGCCGGCGCTCGCCTCCCACACGGCCTCGAACGCCGGCTCCGTGATCTCGGTCAGCTCCCAGACTTCCAGCGGCTGGTCGGCGAGGAAGCCGTGCTCGTCCTGCAGGTGGCGCCACCAGTAGCAGCGGGCGGCCCGGTCGGTGCCCACCAGCACCTGCCTGATCGCCCACTGCTCGCGGCCGTCGCCCTCGACGCTCTCGAACAGCCAGGCACGCCCGTCGTCGTCGGCCATGTGCCAGTAGCGGCGGGGGGCGTCGGACTCGGCGAGCTGCCTCACCAGCGGCTGGCGAAGATCTGGAAGCACCCGCCTACTCTAGAACGAGCGCAGCCCCCGCAGGGCGATCTCGACACTGCGGTCCATCGACTCCACGATCTCCTCCTCCGACTGGCCGAGCTCCCGCGCGGCGCCGCCCGCGGACTGGACCGCGCCCATGAACATTCCGACCACCGCCGCGGCGCTGATCGGGTCGAGCTTGTCGGGGAAGGCCTTCAGCAACTGCCTGGCCAGCTCGCGCTGCATCTCGAACAGCAGGTGCAGGGCCCTGGCCTGAACGGCGGGCACGGCCATGACGACCTGCTCGTAGACCTTCGTCAGCTCGCGGTCGCCGGCCATCGGGCCCACGGTCAGGTAGTGGGCGATGACCTGCTTGTACGCCTTGAGCAGCACCTCGGCGACGCCGTCCTCCGGTCCCCGCCCGGCGATCACGTCGGCCGACAGCTCCATGTACTGCTCGGCCTGGGCGAGCAGCACGTCTTCCTTGGTCGGGAAGTAGTTGAAGAACGTCTTGGTGGCGACGTCGGCCGTGGCGGCGATCTGCGCGACGGTCGTCTGCTCGTATCCCTGCTCGGCGAACAGCCTGAGCGCCGTACTGACGAGCAGCTGCCTGGTCTGGCGTTTCTTGCGCTCGCGCCGCGACTCCTCCATACACTGACTATATCTTTATATGAAGTGCACCTCAGTGCTGGTAGGCTCCGGCGTCCGGCGTGCCGGCAAGGGGCTTGCCGGTGATGTCCTTGCCGAGGGCCTTTCCGCCGTACCACTTGGGGGTGAGGGTCAGGCCGCGGCCGAGCGCCGGGGAGCCGGGGCGCAGGCGGAGGTCGGTCCGGGAGACGAACTTCGGGTCGGCCATGACCGACTTCGGCCCGAGCTTGAACCGGGCCACGAGCCCCTTGTACACGCTGCCGCCGTCGTCGGCCCCCTTGCCGTCCTCCCAGCCGGCCTCCCCGCCCACCACGATCACGTTGTTGCGCAGCTTCAGGATCGACGGGGCGCAGCCGTCGTGGCACGACCAGCCGATGGTGTTCCTGGCCGGCAGGTAGACCGAGTTGTGCACGGCGACCGTGCCCTTGACGGGGCCGACGACGTGGTGGGGGCCGCGGGTGATGAGGAAGGAGCCGCGGCCGCGGGAGGAGGTCACGACGTTGAAGGCGAACACGTTGCCGGTGGCGGTCTTGCCCTTCTGGGCGCCGAGCTCGGTGAAGGTCTCGTTGTTCCTGGCGGTGTTGTAGGTGACGAGGTTGCGGTCGCCGTTGAAGATCTCGACGGCGGACCCGTCGGTGACGTAGTCCATGCTCTTGGCGAAGCTGCCGGTGATGGTGTTGCCGGTCACGAGGTTGTCGTCGCCCTGGAGGAGCACGCCGAAGGCGCCGGAGTCGTTGTCGCCGCCCTCGTCGTTGACGCTCATCCGGTTGTTGTCGGTCAGGACGCTGTCGCGGATGGTGTTGCGCGAGCCGGACGGCGTGACGAAGATGCCGGCGATGTTGCGGTCGGCGTGCACGCCTGCCAGCTCGTTGTGGTCGCCGCCGACCTGGAAGCCGGCCCAGCGGCAGCCGGAGGCGCGCAGGCCGCTGATGCGCCAGTGGCTGCCGGTGACCACGACGCAGTCGTCGTCCATGCCGCTGATCTTGGCGAGCGGGCCGCGGCCGTACGCCTGGATGACGATGGGCCGGGCCGCGGTGCCGCCGGCCTCCAGCCGGAGCGGGCCGGTGAAGGAGCTGCCGCGCTTGAAGCTGACGGCGTCGCCCGGCTTGAGGTCGGCGGAGTTGACCTTGTCGAGCGACTTCCACGGCGCGGTGGCACTGGTGCCCGCCGAGTCGTCATTGCCCGCCTTGGAGTCCACGTAGTACGTGGTGCCGGCCATCGCGTGAGCGGGGACCGAGAAGGATAAGGCGGACAGGAGCGCGGCCACGACGGCTATGGGCAGCAACCTCATTGTGCACACCACGATCGGGTTGGAGCTGGGGGGAAGCCAACGGTAGCGTGATCAACGCCTGAGGCGCCAGATACGGAGTGAGGGCCCTTCTCCGGGCAGCACGTCGCCGTCCTCGGCGTTGTAGACGCCCGACGCCTGGACGCCGAGGCGGAGCGGAGCGCCAGGGGCCCGCCGCACGCACACCAGGATCGACTCCTCGTACGTCTCACGCGCAAAGACCAGGCAGTCGGCGTCGGCGTGCAGCCAGC
>NZ_JBFAMX010000602.1:0-6309 GCF_040659615.1 Nonomuraea sp. NPDC049784 | reverse complement strand
CACCACGGTCGGGGCGCGCGGGCAGGACTGGGGGCGGCTGATCCTGATCTGCGACTCGCCACCGACACCGCGCGACATGGTGCTGGCCGAGCGCGCCGCCACGACCCTCGCCCTGGGCCGCCTGCTGGAGCGCCACCAGGAGTCGCTCGAACGCCAGGCGCACGGCACGATCATCACCGGCATCCTGACCCACGCCTATGCCGACCCCGACGAGGCCGCCGCCCGCGCCCGCGCGGTCGGCGTACCCCTCACGGGCCGCAAGCTGATCAGCGTGGTCATCAGGCCCACCGACCCGGCCGACCAGGCGCTCGACGGCCAGGCGCAGCTCGGCGAGCTGGCCGAGGCCACCGCCGCCGCCTGCCGCGACGCCCGTCTGCCCGCCCTGGTCGGCGCGCTCGACCAGGAGCGGGTCGGGGTCCTGCTGCCCCTCCCGCCCCGCAGCCAGGCCGAGCCCGCGCTGACCGCGCTCTCCGAGCGGCTGCGCGTGCTGTGGCGGCCGAGCTCTTCGTTCGTGCTGGCGGCGGGCTCGGTGGTGGAGTCCATCAGGGACGTACGACGCAGCTTCCTCGAGGCCGAGCAGGTGGCCGACGTGGCCGTTCGCCAGCCGGACGGCCGGGCCTTCTACCGGCTGCCGGACCTGCGACTGCGCGGGCTGCTGCACCTGCTGCGCGATGACGCGCGGCTGCAGACGTTCGCGGAGCGGGAGCTGGGGCCGCTGCTGGCGCACGACGCGCAGCGGGGCGGCGACCTCACCCGGATCCTGCGCATCTACCTCGACGCGGGGCGTAACAAGGCGGTCGCCGCGCAGAAGGCCCATCTGTCCAGGCCCGCCTTCTACGACCGGCTACGCCGCCTGGAGCGCATCCTGGACACGGACCTCGACGACGTCGAGTCGTGCATGTCGCTCCACGTGGCCCTGCTGGCCCTGGAGTCCTTCCGCCGCGAAATCCGCTGACCGGTCCCTTATGGAAGGGAAAGGGCGCGAGGTGCGACGCCACTGACCAGCGAACCGCCAAAGGGCCCCGGCCGAAGTGCGCGACGTGCGCCACCGCCTCCAAAATGAGTGAGGCCGAGAGGGTCAGGACGACGTGGACCGCGCAGGAGACGCCGCGTACCGGATCCGCCGGTCGGAGTAGCCTACCGTCGCATTTGTGCCCCTCTTCTTCAACGCCCTCGAGGCGGCAGCGCACCGGCTGTCCATCGTGCCTCCGATGTTCGACTACTTCGGCGCCCTGGGTCTCCACACGCTCGTCGCGGCGGCCAGGATGGGCGTCTTCGACGCCCTGCGCGAGCACCCATCAACCAGCGGGGAGCTCGCCACCGCGCTCAGCCTGGATCCCCGCTCCACGGACGTGCTGTTACGCGCATTGACCGGGCTCGGTTACCTGCGCGCCAGGGGCGACCGGTATCGCCTCACCCGCGCGTCGAGGCTGTGGTTCGTGACCGACTCGCCGACGTCGCTGGTGGCGGGGCTGGAGTTCTGGGAACGTACTGCGTGCGTGATCTGGCCCAGGCTGGAGAAGACGGTACGTGACGGGGCGCCCGCCACGCCGTTCTACGCCCTGCTGGAGGGCGATCCCGACCTGTCGAGGTCGTTCCAGGCGTGGACGGCGGCGCTGGCCAGGCAGCAGGCCCCGGCGGCGGCCCGGGCCATCCCGGTGCCGCGCGGCTCCAGGCAGGTGCTGGACGTGGGCGGCGGTCACGGCCAGTTCAGCGTGGAGCTGCTGCGGCGGCACCCCCGGCTGCACGCCACGGTGCTGGACCTGCCGCAGGCGCTGGAAGCCGCCGCAGGCCATCCCCGGCTCACCGCGCGCGCCGGGTCGTTCCTGGACGACGACCTGGGCGACGGGTACGACATCGTCCTGCTGTTCAACATCGTGCACGGGCTGGACGACCAGGAGGCGGCCACGCTCCTGCGACGGGTGGCGGCCGCGCTCAACCCGGGAGGGACGATCGTGGTGGGCGAGCAGTTCGGGGACAGCGTCATGCCGGGCCGGGCCAGCCGCACCCTGCTGCACCTGCTCGACCTGAACTATCTGGTCGCGGCGGGCGGCAGGGTGCGGGACTTCCGAGACGTGTCCGGCCTGCTCCGGGACGCGGGCTTCCGCAGGCCCCGGCACCGCCGCCCCCTGCGCTCCGTGCCCACCGAACTGGCCGTCGCCCGGACTCCCTTCAGAAGCCCATAGCGGCCCGTACCTCGTCAAGCGTGGTGATCGCCCGCTCCCGGGCCTTCTCATTTCCGGCGGCCAGGACGCTCCGCACATCGGCCTCGGTGTGCTCGGCGCGGCGTTTCCTGATCGGCCGCAGGAACTCGTTGACCGCCTCGGTGACCAGGCCCTTGAGCGCGGCGGCGCCGCCGTACCCGATCTCCTCGGCGATGTCCTGCGGCGGGCGGCCGAGACAGAGGCCGGCCAGCGTGAGGAGGTTCGCCACCTCGGGGCGGTGTGTCTCGTCGAACGTGATCAACCGGTCGGAGTCCGTGCGGGCCTTGCGGATGAGAGCGGCCGTCTCGTCCTCGGTGGCCGACAGGGCGATCGCGTTGCCCCGGCTCTTGCTCATCTTGCCGCCGTCGAGCCCCTTGAGCATCGGCTGCTCTCCCATCATGGCCTCGGGCAACGGGAACACCTCGCCGTACCGCTCGTTGAAGCGGCGCGCCACCAGCCGCGTCACCTCTACGTGCGGCAGCTGGTCCTTGCCGACGGGCACCAGCGTGCCCTTGCAGAACAGGATGTCGGCCGCCTGGTGCACCGGATAGGTGAACATCAGGCCGCTCACCGCCTGCTGCGAGCTGTGTGCGATCTCGTCCTTGACCGTGGGGTTGCGGCCCAGCTCGGCCACCGACACCAGGCTCAAGAACGGCAGCAGCAGCTGGTTCAGCTCGGGGATCGCACTGTGCTGGAAGATCGTGACCTTGGCCGGGTCGATCCCGATCGCAAGGTAGTCAAGCAGCAGCTCGGTGATGTTGCGCTGGATCTCGCCGGGCAGGTCGCGGTCTGTGATCACCTGGTAGTCGGCGATCAGCACGTACATCGGGTACGTGTCCTGCAGTCTGACCCGGTTGGCCAGCGAGCCGAAATAGTGGCCCAAATGCAGGGATCCGGTCGGGCGGTCACCAGTGAGCACGACGTCGTTCATTCCGGTCTCTCTCCGTTAGGTCTTGCCGTCCCGGAGAGGACCCGCACGCTCGGAGGGCCGTCTCGGAGACGGCCCGTGCATGGGGATTCAGCGGCCGTCTGTCGGCCGCCACCACATGCTGATGCGTGTCATATACGAATGGTATCTGATCATAGCCGCGCGCGATGTCAATCTTGTAACCTCTTCTGCCGATTGGCGCGTTCGGCTGCCCTGGAGACCTTGATCTCGTCAGTATGGTGCGGTCCCTTTTCCGCCCTCTGGAGAATCCATGTCTCGACGCACCCTCGCCGGCGGTCTGGCCATAGCCGCCACCCTCACCCTCACCACCCTGCCCGCCTTCGCGGAACAGTTGTCGGTGGGGTTCCCGTCGGCCAAGTTCCCTCTGGGCACCAGGCCCGTGCCGACCAAGAAGGCGACCGCCGTCGCTCAGGGCATCGACATGTACGACGTGAAGGCCGGCACGTCGACCGACGGCTACACGGTGACCGTGCTGATGCCGAGCGGCCGCGACTACGGGATGCAGTCGACCGCCGAGACCAAGGCCGCCGAGGTGGAGGCCGCCGGGGAGACCCCCAGCGTGCAGAAGGTGATCCGGCCGAGCGTCGCCGACGCCCCCTCCCAGACCGTGTACATGGTCAGGGTCGGCCTCTGGTCCCTCGATGACAAGAAGAAGGCCGAGGAGACGGCCAAGAAACTCAAGGACGCGGGGCTGAAGGTCAAGGTCGACTACCTCGGCGACGACGGCCTCAAGACCACCGGTCCCTGGGACGTCAAGGTCGTGATGATCGACGCCAGGACGTTCCGCGGCTCGTACGTGTCCTCGCTCGGCACCAGCGTGGCCAAGCGGGAGACCGTCTCGTCGATGTCCAAGGCCCAGCACGCGCTCGTCGGGGTCAACGGCGGCTTCTT
The DNA here is from genome assembly GCF_040659615.1 of Nonomuraea sp. NPDC049784. Lineage (NCBI taxonomy): Bacteria > Bacillati > Actinomycetota > Actinomycetes > Streptosporangiales > Streptosporangiaceae > Nonomuraea > Nonomuraea sp. NPDC049784. The sequence goes on along the minus strand of NZ_JBFAMX010000602.1, from coordinate 2,265 downwards.
CAACATCCACACCGACAAGGCACTGCGTGGCGAGCCCGTCGGCGCGTCCGTGGTCGGGGGCAAGCTGCTCAGCGAGGCCGTCCCCGGTCGCTCGGCCGTGATCCTCAAGGGCCACACCGCCAAGATCACGGAGCTGGACACCAGCGTTACCGCGACCTCGCAGGACGGTCAGAAGACCAAGGTCAACGGGGTGAACCGGGCCGCCGCGACGGACGAGTTGGTGCTGTACACGGAGGAGTACGGAGCCAAGACGCCCACCGGCGGGACCGACGCCGTGCTCGACGCCAACGGCAAGGTCGTCGGCGTGCGCGAGTCGGGCGCCGCGGTGGCCGCGGGAACGCGGGTGCTGCACGGCAACGGCCTGGCCGCCGACTGGCTCAACGAGCACGCTTTCCAGGACTGGACGGTCAAGGTCGACACCAAGGTCGTGGACCTGCGTACCAAGAAGGCGGTCAAGCTGACCCCGGACCTGAACGTCATCGCGGGCAACGTCGGCCTCGTGCGCAACGGCCAGGTGAAGATCACCGCCAAGCGCGACGGCCACGACTCCGTGAACATGATCCTCCGCCGCCACCCGCGCACCCTCCTCGGCGTCACCAGCAACGGCAGCCTCATCCTGGCCGCCATCGACGGCCGCAACCCAGGTCTGAGCGTCGGGGCGAACTTCCACGAGGCCGCCCAGTTCATGCGATGGCTGGGTGCGAAGCAGGCCGTCAACCTGGACGGCGGCGGCTCGACGGCGATGGTGGTCGGCAACAAGCTGGTCAACCGGCCCTCGGACGGCGTGGAGCGCGGCGTGGGCGACGCCCTCCTGGTCCTGCCGCAGTAACCCATCACACACACGCGCGTCGCCCGGGTGACGGCCCAGCGCCTCCACCCGGGCGAGGCACGTCTCGGAAGGGCGTGCGGCCTCCTTCTGGGGCCGGGTCAGCTGGACGCGTACGGGCTCACGCGTCCAGCGGCAGTCCCGTGTCCGGTTTAACGGCCTTCATCGCGAGATGAGAGGTAACCTGCGCCACTCCCGGCAGCCCCGAGAGCGTCTCCGAGTAGAACCGCTCGTACGCCGCCAGATCCGCCACCGCCACCCGCAGCAAGAAGTCCGGGTCCCCGAACAGCCGGTGCGCCTCCACCACCTCTGCCATCCCCGCCACCAGCCGCTCGAACTCGGCCACTGTGTCGTGATCCTCGTACCTCATCACGACCGTGACGAACGCCTCGAACCCACGCCCCACGGCGGCCCCGTCGAGCAGCGCTCGATATCCACGGATGACGCCGGACTCCTCCAGCTGCCGCACCCTGCGCAGGCACGGCGACGGCGTCAGCCCGACTCGGTCGGCCAGCTCGGTGTTGCTGAGCCGCCCATCCCGCTGCAGCTCTTGAAGGATCCTGCGGTCGACTCTGTCCACAGCGCAATATCCTGCCACTTCTGGGGCCTGGCCAGCACGAATGCACCATCGGGTGCCAACCCTCCTCTATTACCGTCACGTAAGGAGGTGGAACCCATGGACACCCGACTGCTGCTGCTCTTCCTGGGCATGGACCTACTGCTCATCTGCACCCCGGGCCCCGACATGCTCTACGCCATGGCCCGTTCGCTCGGCCAGGGCCGGCGCACCGGGCTGACGGCGGTGGCGGGCATTTGCTCCGGCTACGCCGTACACACCGTTCTGGCCGCCGCCGGCCTCGCCGCCGCATTCCGCGCGGTCCCCGCCGCACTGCCCGCCATGCGGTACGCCGGCGCCGCGTACCTGATCTTCCTCGCGATCAGGACCCTTGCGTCACTGAGGAACCCCGCCACCCAGCCCCCCGGCGCGTCCCCTCAGCCCACGGGCACGGTGTTGCGGCAGAGCATGCTCACGGCCCTGCTCAACCCGAAGGGCGTGCTGCTCTACCTGTCGCTGATGCCGCAGTTCATCTCCACGGGAACCGGCGTCCCGTTGGGCTTCCAACTCGCCTTCCTCGGCCTGCTCCACGTCGTGAACTGCGGGATCCTGTACGGCCTGATCGCCCTGGCCACGGCCCGCGCCAGCCACGCCCTGACGCGAACCCCGAAGGCCGCCCGCCGGATCTCGGCCGTCTCGGGCACGATGCTCCTCGTCGTCGCGGCCGCCACCCTCGGCACCCATTGAACACAAAAAAGGGCCACCCCGAAGGGTGGCCCTTTTATTAAATATTTGTGCGGCGGTGACCTACTCTCCCACACCCTCCCGAGTGCAGTACCATCGGCGCTGGGAAGCTTAACTTCCGGGTTCGGAATGTAACCGG
>NZ_JBFAMX010000601.1:0-6316 GCF_040659615.1 Nonomuraea sp. NPDC049784 | reverse complement strand
CACGGGGCACGCGGAGGTCGTTCGGGTGGCGTTCGACCCGGCGAAGGTGTCGTACGAGGAGCTTCTGAGGGTCTTCTGGGAGGCCCACGACCCGACGACATCAAGGCGATCAAGGACCTGAAGCTGCCGACCGCGGCCGGGCTGGTGAAGCTGTCGTCGGTGGCGGACGTGCGGCAGGTGGCCGGGCCGACGCAGGTGACGCGGATCGACGGTGAGCGTTCGGCGACGGTGTCGGGCAAGGTGGCCGACGCCGGGAACCTGGGCAGCGTGACGCAGGCGCTGACGACCAAGCTGGACGGGCTCGCGCTGGCCTCGGGCGCCACCTACGAGATCGGCGGCGCGTCGGCTGACCAGGCCGATGCCTTCTCCGACCTGGGGATGGCGATGCTGGCGGCGATCGCGATCGTCTTCATGATCATGGTGGCGACGTTCCGCAGCTTCGTGCAGCCGCTGATCCTGCTGGTGTCGATCCCGTTCGCGGCCACGGGCGCGATCGGGCTGCTGGTGGCGACCGACACGGCGATGGGCGTGCCGGCGCTGATCGGCATGCTGATGCTGATCGGCATCGTGGTGACCAACGCGATCGTGCTGATCGACCTGATCAACCAGTACCGCGAGCAGGGCATGGGCGTGGTGGAGGCGGTCATCGAGGGCGGCCGGCGCAGGTTGCGGCCGATCCTGATGACGGCGGTGGCCACGATCTGCGCGCTGACGCCGATGGCGCTGGGGGTGACCGGGTCGGGCGGGTTCATCTCGCAGCCGCTGGCCATCGTGGTGATCGGCGGTCTGATCAGCTCGACCCTGCTCACCCTGGTCCTCGTTCCTACCCTCATCGTTGTTATTACTCGGAAGCGTGACCGAGGACCACTCCCACCTCACGCCCGCCGTCGCGTACGTGACAGTGTCGATGATGCTGGAAGAAAAGATCTCGCCAGCAATCCAGCGTGACGCGATCGAGGCGTTAGCCGCCCGGCGGGGTTACCACATCCCGCCGGGCAAGTGGCCGGATGCGCCGGGCAAGTGGCCGGATGGCGGCTGGATCGAAGATCTCGACGTGTCCGGGAGGAACTTCCAACGGACGATCATGGCGGCCATCTCCCACGTGGAGAAGGGCGGGGCCAAGGCGATCCTCGTGTGGAAGTACTCCCGGTTCGGCAGCACCCGGATCACCGCGTCGGTCGTGCGGATGGGCACCGCGATCGTGGCCACAGCCGCCCGCATGGCGCTGCTGTCGGCCGCGACCGGCGCGCTGACCAACGGCGTCGTCTCGCTGGGGGCGGCGCTCGCTCCCGCTGTCGGCCTGGTCGCGGCGCTGCCTGGGTGGCCGCGCTCGGAGCGGCCGGACTCGCGACCCTCTCAGTGGCCCTGTACGGGGTCCAGGACGCGTTCACGGTCGCTCTGGGGGAGGACGAGGAGAAGTTCCAGGAAGCGATCAAGGGCCTGTCTGGGGCCGCTCAGTCCGCAGCTAGGGAGCTGCGTGCGCTGCGGCCCGTGCTGCTCGGCCTGCGCAACCTCGTCCAAGACGCGCTGTTCCAGCCGCTGCTCGGCCAGCTGACCGCGCTCGTCGACGTGCTGCTGGGGCCAGTCGCGATCGGCATGAGCTCGGTCGCGGACGCGCTTGGCCGGGCCGCCGCCCGGGTCGCCGAGTTCGCCCGCTCCGACACCGCGGTGTCGGCGATCACCGTCACCTTCGCGTCGCTGCGCTCGGCTGGATGCAGGACGCCGTCCAGGTGCTGCGCCAGCTCGGCTCGATCGCCGCCGACGTGTGGCAGATCGTCTCCGGCGTGTTCGACGCGATGCGCGCCGCAGGAGGGGACGCGCTCGGGGTGCTCGGCACGATCCTCGACCGGATCAACGCCTGGGTGAACAGCCTCGCTGGGCAGCGCACCCTGACAGCCGTCTTCGTCGCCCTCGGCCAGATGGCCTCTGCGCTCGCCCCGGCTATCGTCTCCGTCGCCGAAGGGATCGGCCGGCTCGCCCCGCTCGTGGCGGCGCTTGCGGCGCAGCTCAGCCCGATCCTGACCGCCGCCATCCAGGCCGTCGTGCCCGCGCTAGCTGCGCTCTTCCCAGGAGTGTCGGCGATCTTCGCCGCGCTCGGGCAGGCCGTCGCCGCCGTCGCGCCCGCGCTGGTGCCGCTCGCGCGAGCCATGTCGTCCATCATGGTGGCGGCGGCTCCGCTGCTGCCGCTGATTGGGCAGCTCGCCTCGCTCGTCGCGCAGACCCTCGCCGCGGGCCCTGCTGAACCTCGCCCCGCAACTGCTCGCGCTGATCAGCTCGCTGGCGCAGCTGCTGCCGCTGCTCCTGCCGATCCTGCCGCCGTTGCTGCAGCTTGTCACCACCCTGCTGCCGCCGCTGATCACGCTGGTGCAGGCGGTCGCGCTGCTGCTGACCGGCGACTTCATCGGCGCGCTGGCGACCGCCGGCCGGGGCATCCTGGACTTCCTGGTCGTCGTCAACACTCTCGGCTGGCAGCTCCTGCAAGGGCTGTGGAACGGCATCCAGGCGGCGGCCGGGTGGTTCCGCGACGTCATCTGGGGCTTCTTCCGGAACATCCTCCCGGACTGGGTGCGGCAGGCGATGGGCATCAACTCGCCGTCCACGGTGTTCGCGGAGATCGGCCGGTTCACGATGCTCGGCATGGCCCAGGGCATGCAGGACTCGGCCCGCACGGTGCTGGCCACCGCCGCGCGCATCGTCGGGGATCTGGAGGCTTCGTTCAAGCCGGAGCTGACCGCGAACATCGGCTCGACCGGCCGCACCGTCACCGGCACGGGCCCAGGCCAAACAGCCGGGGTGAATATCCACGTCACCACGATCAACCCGGCCGCCGAGACCAACAGTGAGACCGTCAACCGCGGCCTCGCCTACGCCGGGGTGCTCGGCGTGCTGTGACAGCGGAGCCCCGCCATCTGCCGGGCAAGGTTACGCGCGGCCCACAGCCTGCGAATGATCAGTGCTTGGATGATGCCTCAACAATGGCCATGGCGACAGCCCCGATCATGAACCCGATACCCACGAGAGCGAGGGCGGGTGCGCTCCCAGCCACGCCGAACTGCGAGCTGTCGGGGGCGAGCACTTGGTAGGCGCTGACAAGAAGGGCGAGCGTTCCCAGAGCGAGAAAGATCCCAATTCGGCGAGTCATGGGCATGGATCGTAGAACACGGCCATTCACGAAATCTGTTCGTTCACACATGAGGGGGGCCAATGCCGACGTACGCGCTCGATGGGGTCGCCCTTGACCACCCCGCCGGATGCTGGCGACTGAAGAAGGGCACCAAGCGCAGGCCCCTGCCCGGCCTGCAGCAGGTCCAGGTCAAGGTGCCCGGCCGGGCCGGGGAGCTACCCATCGTCGGCCTCGACCACGAAACGACGACGATGCCGCTCGTGCTGACCGTGTACGGCCGTACCCCCTCGGGCGTGCCCGGCGGGTACGAGCAGATGGAGCACAACTTGGAGGCGCTCACCGCGCTGGTCGGCGTCAAGCACCGGCTGATGAAGCTCACCTTCGTCGCGGGGACGGTCGTGCGGCAGGCCGACGTCATCATCGACGGGATCAGCGAGCCGGAGATCAACGCCGACGCGGCGATGGCCCGGCTGACCGCCGTGATGCGTATCCCGGGCGTGTACTGGCGTGACGAGTTCGACACCACCTGGGCCGGGCCCGCTAACGGCGCCGACCAGTTGGTCACCACCCTGGCCGGTGCGACCGGCCCCATCGTGGACGCGCTGGTGCGCTTCACCGGCCCGGCCGTCAACCCGGCCCTGACCGACGTGGCCACCGGGGGCACGGTCGCCCGCTCGTCCGGGCTGCTCGCGGGAGAGCGGCTCCTGATCGACTGCGGGCAGATGAGGGCCCGCCTGTTGACGACCGACACGTGGGACATGACTGCCGGGACGGACGTGACCGGTCAGATCGCCGCCACCGGCCCCGGCTCGGCGTTCCGCTGGCTTCACTTGACTCCGTCCGTGGCGGTCGGAGACCCGCACTCGCGCACGGTGCTCGTCACCACCACGGCGACCTCCACCATGGCGGCGTCAAAGCTCGAGATCCGCGCCCGCCGCGCCTATCTGTGAGTAGCACGGGTTACGCCGTCACCAAGGTACGAGTGCTATTCGGACTCCGGTGATCTGTGCGGGCCAACGGTGCCCTTGAGGGCTTCTAGCCGGGTCATGGCGTCCTCGTGTAGCTCATCCAGCTTGCGACCTGACCAACTGACCACGTGTTGCAACGACCCCTCGAATCCACGCAAGGGAGGCGGGCGGGGGCTTTTTTGCGTGCTCGAGCGCCGTCAGCTGGCGGTGGCGTTCTCGGCTTCCGCCCGCTGGTAGCCGTAGTCGAGATAGCGCTCCCACTGCGCTCGGGCGTCATGCGAGATCCTGTCCAAGGCCACCATGCCGGCCATGATGGCCGCCACAGCTCGTCTTCAACCTCCGGCAGGGTCGCTGTGATGGGCCCGTCCGTCCCCCAGCCCTTCGAGCGGCGGTAGAGCTCGGTGGCCTCGTTAGCCTCCTCCGAGACCTTCGTCACGAGCAGCAGTTCCTTGGCGGGCTCCGGTGCGCCGCTGCGCCGCTCGTCACGCTCACGAAGCGCTTGGATCTGCTGCCACATCTCGTCCATGGTGATCGCGGACCGATCCGCGGCGCTGCCGCGAACGCGCCCTGAGCAGGGCGCGGCAGGAGAAGAGGTCCCATTGCTGATCTACGTTGTAAAGGCGTGGGTGTCGCCCAGACGGTGGCTGTCGGTTGCAGTTGAAGTTGTCGGTGCTCGTGTCAGTGTTCAGGTTGAGTTGTCGGATTCCGCCTTCGACTCCGATCTTGGTGGTGCAGAATGCTCAGCCATGACGGCTTTGCGCGCGCTGGCTGGCAGGGTGGACGCGCCTCCTCGGGACGGGGAGTTCGAGGTCCGGTACGTCGCTGAGTGCGGCAGGTTGCAGCGCGTCTCGCTCGATCAGGCGGGCGGGGTGCGGTTCGAGGCGGCATCGCCGGCGGGGGTTTGTCTCCTACAAGGGGCAGCGGAACTTCCCGGGGTTGTGGTGGTCAGCGACCGCCGGTGGGCCCGGCGACGCATCGCCACGCGGCGGTCACCCGGCGGCGCGGATTCTTACGGGATCATTACCGTCCGTCTCGGCGGCGCGCACATCTCTTGGGGATAGAGGCGCGGCCGGTTAGCTTCCCGGTTGACACTGATCGTCAGACCTGGGAGCAGCATGAACCCCCTGCGTCGCTGGACCACGCGAATCCAGCTGATCGCCGTCGCCGCGGCCTGTGCCCTGGCGGCTACCGTCCCCGGGAGCGCGGCGGCGCACGCGGCCTGCAGGCCCGCGCTGGCCGGATTCACGCTCGCGCAGGCCGAAGTCGAGCCGGGCGGCACCGTGGCCGGTACGGTCACGTTGACCTGCGCGGCGGGGAGGCGCGGCGTGCTCGTGGCGCTGTCCACCACGAGCGGCGCGATCGGCCTGCCGTCCGGGGTTACCGTGCCCGCGGGTTCGACCCGGGGCACGGCCGTCATCACCGGCCGCGCTGTCCCTGCGCCGACCACGGCGACCATCACCGCCTCCTACGGCTCCGGCGTCCAGCGTCAGACGATCACTGTCGTCCCCGCCGCGACCCCGGCCCCGGCGCCGAGCCCTTCCGAGCTGCCGAAGCTGCGCTCGGGCAGCGTCTCCCCGCCCGTCATCACCGGCGGCGACGGCGCGGTGCAGACCATCACGCTGGACCGTCCGGCACCGGCCGGCGGCGTGGTCGTCTCGCTGAGCTACGACCTGATCTACGGTGCGTCCACCGGCCGCAGGGCCGTCGTCCCCGCCGGTGCCACCAGCGTGACCTTCCCCTTCCGCATCGGCGCCCCCAAGCAGGAGACGCTCGCCCGGCTGTACGCCCAGGTGCCCGGCTCGCCGCTGGCGCCGATCGCCGAGGTCAGGATCCTGCCCGCCGACCCGGCCATCCGCGCCGTGACCGCTCTGGAGTTCTCGGCCCCAGCGGCCCTCGTCGGCGCCACGGTGACCGGCACCGTGACGTTGAAGGAGCCGGCGCCGGCCGGCGGCATCACGGTCGCCCTCTGGTCCAACACGAGCTACGGGCCCAACGTGAACGTCCCGCCGTACGTCACCGTTCCTGCGGGCAGCGTGAGCGCGAGCTTCCCCGTCAGGGTGAACGAGGCCGCCACCGCGTCGGTCGTCACCCCGTCCGCCGACCTGGGCACCTCGCTGGTCACCCAGGAGTTCGTCGTCGTGCCCGGCACGTTCTCCCTGTCCGGCGGCGGCGGCCTTCAGCCCGGCGAGACCGTGCGCGGGGCCGTGGGGATCGGGTCGGCGCC
>NZ_JBFAMX010000600.1:0-6323 GCF_040659615.1 Nonomuraea sp. NPDC049784 | reverse complement strand
CCGCGACCGCCGGGCGGCTCGCGGGCGGCGACCTCGCGGCGCGCGTGCCCGGCCGTGGCGTCGGTGAGATCGGCCTTCTGCAGCGCAGCTTCAACACGATGGCGGCCACCCTCGCCCACAACCGGGAGGAGCTGGCCGCCTCGCGGTCGCGCATCGTGACCGCCGCCGACCAGGCCCGCCGGCGCATCGAACGCAATCTGCACGACGGCATCCAGCAGCGGCTGGTCTCTCTCGCGCTCGAGGTCCGCACCGCCCAGACCGCGGTGCCGCAGGAAAGGACAGAGCTCGGCGAGCAACTGAACCGGCTGGCCGACGGGCTGGGGGAGGCGGTGGACGACCTGCGCGAGATCTCCCGCGGCATCCACCCGGCGATCCTGAGCCGGGCCGGCCTGGGCCCGGCGCTGAAGGCGCTCGCCCGTCGCAGCCCGGTCCCGGTCGAGCTGGACCTGAACGTGCCCACCCGGCTGCCGGAACCGGTCGAAGTGGCCGCGTACTACGTGGTTTCCGAGGCGCTGGCGAACACGGCCAAACACGCCCGCGCGACGCTCGCGACCGTTCAGGCGGAGGCCCGGGACGGGGTCCTGCACCTCGAGGTACGCGACGACGGCGCGGGAGGCGCGACAGCCGGCGGAGGGTCGGGGTTGGTCGGCGTCACCGATCGGGTCGAGGCGCTGGGCGGAACCATGACCATCACCAGCCCGCCCGCTCAGGGCACGACGCTCGTCGTCGATCTCCCCGTCGGCGGTCAATAGTTGAATCTTCGCACCTCAGGCGGGCAGGGGAGGTTTGTGAGCGTAGACCTGCCGAGACCATGCGCGACGGCGCGGACATGAACGGAAGCCCGACCCGGGTGGCGTTGGCGGACGACGACGTCCTGCTGCGTGAAGGGCTCGCAAGCCTGCTCACGAGCTCGGGGTTCGAGGTCGTCGGCCAGGCAGGGGACGCGCCCGGGCTTCTAGCTCTGGTACGTGAGCAACGGCCGGGCCTCGTCATCGTGGACATCCGGATGCCTCCTGGACATGCGACGGAGGGTCTGGAGGCGGCTCGGGTCATACGGGAGGAGTCGCCCGAGACGGGCATCCTGCTGCTGTCGGCGCATGTCGAGGTCGAGCAGGCGATGGAACTGCTGGCCGCGGGGCACCGGGTGGGCTACCTGCTCAAGAGCAGGGTGATCGATGTGGGCGACTTCATCGAGACGCTACGGCGCATCGCCCAGGGCGGCTCGGTCGTCGATCCGAGCCTGGTCCAGGAGCTCATAGCGGCACGTCGCCGGGACGATCCGTTGAAAACCCTCACCGAGCGGGAGCGCGAAGTGCTGTCCTTGATGGCGGAGGGCCGTTCGAACGCCGGGATCGCCCACCGGCTGTGGATCACCGAGGGCACCGTCGAGAAGCATGTGCGGAGCATCATGGCCAGGATGCGGCTCCCGGAGACCGTAGACGATCACAGGCGTGTGCTCGCCGTACTCACCTTCCTCGAATCCCGCTAGGTGACGCCGGCTCCGCCGAGGAGCTCGTGGATGGTCCGTGCTGAGAGGTCGGATTTCGGCAGGAACGCGATCGCGGGGCTTTCGGGGATCAGGTCGGCGAAGTCGCTCTCCTCGTACGCGGAGATGAGGATGACGCTCGCCGGATTGCCGTTCCGCGCTTCCATCAGGCGCTGCGCCACATCGAAACCGCTCTCTCCACCGAGGTCGATGTCGACCAGCGCGATATCCGGGCGGAGCTCTTCGAACCGCGCCAGAGCTTCGGCGCCCGTCGACGCCACGCCGACGACGTCGATCCCCTCTCGCTTCAGCAGCTGGCTCGCCGCCTGGAGAAAGTGATCGTTGTCATCGACGATCAGGCAACACAGACCCACACGTTCAGGATGGCACCGGGGGTCTCCGTGCGCATTGAAGCTAGCTGGAATCTCCGGAGTCCCGCCTCTGCAGGAGCCCGAACGATCAGGTCCACCACTACATGACCGACTTCTAGGGCTACGGATCGGTTAGCCATACGGTGGAGCGGGAAGTCCGATTTCGTGTCCCCCCGGCACCGTCGGGAGGGAACGCGTCGTGACCAGGATCGAGCCGCAGCCGGAGCCCATGACCTCCGGCCGGGTCAGCCGCCGGGGCAGGACCGGGCGGTTGATCGCTTCATGGATGTCCACCACCGACCACAAGGTGATCGGGTATCTCTATCTCTCGACCAGCTTCACGTTCTTCCTCCTGGCCGGGATCATGGCGATGATGATCCGCGCCGAACTGGTCGCACCGGGGCTGCAGTTCGTCACGGCGGAGCAGTTCAACCAGCTCTTCACCATTCACGGCACGGTCATGCTGCTCCTGTTCGCGACCCCGCTCTTCGCCGGGTTCGCCAACTTCATCATGCCCTTGCAGATCGGCGCCCCCGACGTCGCCTTTCCCCGGCTCAACATGGTGGGCTACTGGTTGTTCCTGTTCGGTGGACTCATGGTGGTGAGCGGCTTCTGCGCGCCCGGCGGAGCCGCCCCCTTCGGCTGGTTCGCCTACACCCCGCTGTCCACGGTGGACTTCAGCCCCAACATCGGCGGCGACCTGTGGGTGATGGGGCTGGCGCTCAGCGGCCTGGGCACCATCCTCACCTCCGTCAACTTCGTCACCACCATCATCTGCATGCGGGCGCCCGGCATGACCATGTTCCGTATGCCGATCTTCACCTGGAACACCCTGCTGACCAGCATGATGGTGCTGATGGCGTTCCCTGTGCTGGCGGGGGCGCTGCTCGTGCTGGAGTCGGACCGCAAGCTCGGCACCCACGTGTTCGACGCGGCCAGCGGTGGCGCCATGTTGTGGCAGCACCTGTTCTGGTTCTTCGGCCATCCCGAGGTGTACATCATCGCGCTGCCGTTCTTCGGCATCGTCACCGAGGTGATCCCGGTGTTCAGCCGCAAACCGCTCTTCGGCTACATCGGCATGGTGGGCGCCACCATCGCCATCGCCGGGCTGTCGATGACCGTGTGGGCCCACCACATGTTCGCGACGGGCCAGGTGCTCCTGCCGTTCTTCTCGTTCATGACGTTCCTCATCGCCGTCCCGACCGGGGTGAAGTTCTTCAACTGGACCGGCACCATGTGGCGCGGCCATCTGTCCTTCGAGTCGCCGATGCTCTTCGCGGTCGGCTTCCTGGTGACGTTCCTGCTCGGCGGGCTGACCGGCGTCATCCTCGCCTCGCCGCCCCTGGATTTCCACATCAGCGACACGTACTTCGTGGTCGCCCACTTCCACTACGTGGTCTTCGGCACCGTGGTCTTCGCGATGTTCTCCGGCTTCTATTTCTGGTGGCCCAAGTTCACCGGCAGGATGCTCAACGACAGGCTGGGCAGGTTGCACTTCTGGCTGCTGTTCGTCGGCTTCCACACGACGTTCCTCATCCAGCACTGGCTGGGCGTGCTCGGTTTCCCGCGCCGGTACGCCGACTACAGCCCCGCCGACGGCTTCACGACACTCAACGAGATCTCCTCGGTCGGCGCGTTCCTGCTCGGGGGCTCGACCCTGGTGTTCATCTACAACATCTACTGGACGTACCGCCGCTCGCCCAAGGTGACCGTGGACGACCCATGGGGCTTCGGGAACTCGCTGGAGTGGGCCACTTCCTGCCCGCCGCCGCGGCACAACTTCACTTTCCTGCCCCGCATCCGCTCCGAACGCCCGGCCTTCGACCTGCACGTCCCGCACACCGGCAGACCGCGACTGCCCGCTGAGCCGGAGGCGGAGATCCCGCCGTCGTAGATGGCCGCCTCGGCTCGCCGCTAGGCTGCGTCGTCGACCCTGGTCACCAATCGGGAACCACGTGGACGCCGACGGCTGAATCAGGAGAGGGCGCCGGCACACGCCGACGCCCACAGAGTCCCTGAAGGACGCCTACGGGAAGACGGCGTTGAGGCCGCCGTAGTCGAGGCCGTCGGTGAGCGTCGTGTACGTGCCGCTGGTGAGCAGCTCGGTGGCCGCTCGCGCGGCGTACCCGTAGGCGGACTGGGCGATCGCGGAGCCCACGCTGACCCGGGCGACGCCTGCCGCCGCCAGCTCGCCCACCGGCGGCGCGCCGGGCCCGGCCATCACGTTCAACGGCAGCGGCCCGGCGGCCAGGCGGGCGATGGCGTCCAGGTCCAGCAGGCCCGGCACGAACAGCCCGTCGGCACCTGCGTCGGCGTAGACCCGCGCCCGCGCCTCGACGTCGGCGAGCCGGTCCCCGGGCTCCCCGACCCCGGCCAGGTAGACGTCGGTACGGGCGTTGACGAACAGGTCGACCCCGGCGGCGTCCGCTGCCGCTCGCGCCGCGGCGATGCGCCGGGCCTGATCCTCGGGCGGCATCAGGGGCGCGCCGGCGGGGCCGGGGGAGTCCTCGAGATTGACACCCACCGCGCCGGCCTCGATCACCGCACGAACGGTGGCCCTGACGTCGTCGGGGCCGGGGCCGTACCCGCCCTCGATGTCGGCGGTGACCGGCACGGTCACGGCCGCCACGATGCGCGCGACGGCCGCGACCATCTGCTGTCTGCTGAGCCCGTGGGCGTCGGGTGCTCCGTTCGCCCAGGAGACGCCGGCGCTCGTCGTCGCGATCGCCTGCGCGCCCGCGGCCTGGATCAAGGCGGCGGAGGCGGCGTCCCAGGCGTTGGGGAGCACGAGCACCGCGCCCCGGTGCAGCGCCCTGAAGCGGGCCGCCTGCGTGATTGTGGTTGGCGTCATGCCGGTCTCCCAATCCTCCTCAATCGGGCGCGGCGTCGCCGCGCGTCAACGAGAACAAAGAATCTTCCGTCGCACCGTGGCACGTCCGGCCGGATCCGGACATGTCGCCTGGATAGGAGCTCGGGGTGTTCGCCGATGCGCGATCGTTCGACGGCTCCTAGCGGATCGGTGCGGGGCCGACTGATTGGCCTGGGACCAGGGCGCAGGGGATGACGATGTGAGGAGGGGCGTCCTGGACTCCTTCGAGCTGGTCGATCAGGGCGTTCACGCCGAGGTGTCCCAGCTGGGAAGCCGGTGCCTCCATGACGGTCAGGGACGGCTCGATCATCTCGCCGAGCTCGGCGGTGGTCGCCGCGGAGATGACCGACAGGTCGTACGGCACGGCGCGGCCGAGCGCTCGTGATCCCTTGACCAGCCCCGCCGAGGCGCCCTCGTTCACCAAGATGACGGCCGTCGCCTCCGGGAAGTCTTCGTAGAGCTCGCGAGCCGCCTCCCGCCCTCCGGCCGACGTGCTCTCCACGGTGACGACGGCGGGCGGCTCGCCGAGAGCCGCCATCGCGTCGAGGTACGCGGACTCCACCCGCATGATCCGGCCGGGCTCGTTTCCGGAAGGGGCCATCGTGCGCTGGGTGACGAGCGCGATGCGCCGGTGGCCGAACGAGCGGAGATGCTGGACTGCCTGGTCGATCGTGGTGGCGAAGTCGATGTCGACGAACGGCAGGTCTTCGTTCTCGGTCCGTCCGATCAGCGCGAAGGGGAGCCGGGACGCGATGAGCCGGTCGACGCGGAGGTCGTGGAACTGGACCTCCATGAGCAGCGCGCCGTCGACGAGGCCGCCCGCGAGCAGGTGGGACATCTGCTCGTCGTCGTTCACGGGCCACAGCACGAGGTCGTAGCCGCGCTCGCGAGCGCCGTGGGCGGCGCTCAGGAGGAAATGGTTCACCGTGGCGTTCGGCCGGACCTCGAGGACGGGGTGCAACAGGGCGAGGATGCGCGTGCGCGAGCTGGCGAGGGCGCGGGCGACGACGTTCCGCTGATAGTCCAGCTCCTCGATGGCCGCCTCGATGCGGGCCCGGGTCTCTGGCGCGACCCGCTTGGTGCCATTGATGACGAACGAGACAGTGGCGATGGAGACGTTGGCTCGCTCCGCGACGTCGCGCATCGTGACCATGGATGCTGCCTCCCGGCTCGTGAGGACGCGCGAAGAGCAGGGTAGCCCCCCAAATCACGGCTTCCTCGGTAAATCGTTTAACTAGTCATTGACATCACCGCACGATAGGCGCAACATACTTCACAAGCAAAGACGGTTAAGCGTTTTACCAACAGTTGTCCATATCTTGAGAGCGATCCCGCATCTCCTGGCTCTCTCCGTGACTCATCCACCAGTGGTCTCGACGAACCACCTCCTAGGAGTAGCTCACGTCAACTACCACCGGCTGGAGCCGGTGGGTTGCTCTCACGGTCCCGTCTGGCTGAAGGGAGGCCGGTAGCGTGTGGCTGGTTGACAGCAGCCCAGCCCGCAACGCCGCGTGCGGCGATGTTGCGGGCCGCGATGTGGTCGGCGTGCCCAGCGAGGCCACACCTGGTGCAGGCGAAGTGGCCCCGCGCCGGCCGG
>NZ_JBFAMX010000599.1:0-6327 GCF_040659615.1 Nonomuraea sp. NPDC049784 | reverse complement strand
CCCCGAGCTCACGCGCCTGCCGCGGCGGGGGTGAGGCGTGATGCCCATCGCCGCAGCCATCGCGGTCATCGTCGTCGGCGCCGTCCTCACCTTCGCCTTGGCGGACGGTTCGGTGGGCGGCGTCGACCCGCGCATTGTCGGTGTCATCCTGATGCTCGGCGGCGGCGTCGGGCTGCTGCTGCCCCTGCTGCGCACCAGGTCACGCTGGAGTCAGTCGACGGTCCGCAGCCTCCAGGATGTCATCGACGACCGCATCGACGACCGGCCGCCACCCACCCTGGTCGATCCACCCGGCGGTGACGGCAGGCCGGGTGGTATCCGCCGGGCCCCGGACGATCGTCGTCTCTGAAAGAGGGGAAGCGCCAAGGCCGTCTCGGAGACCGCATCCGATACGAAGCCGTGCGGTACGGCCCGCCCGTTCTGGCGGGTGGCCGGTCCGCCCGTGGCCGCCCTGGCTGGGCGGTCAGGAACGGTCGGCACGCCAGTATCGGCGTGCAGCGGCCGGTCATCAACCGACGTCCCAACCCGCTGCCTTTGCCCCGTCCTCACCAGTCTCGCGCGAAGGCATCGACATCTGCAGGAGGCATACATGTCCATCGTGACCATTCTCTGGGCGGCCGTCGCTGTGGCGGTGATCCTGGCGCTGGCCATCGGCTACGTCCTGCTGCGCCAGCGCCGGCAAGGCCTTCACCGGCGCTTCGGCCCCGAATACGAGCACACCCTGAACGAACAAGACAGTCGCGGTGAGGCCGAGCAGGAGCTGCGCGCCCGGGAGAAACGCTTCGCCACCCTCGACATCACGCCGCTCACCCCCGCCTCCCGGCAGACCTACGCCGGGCAATGGACCACGCTCCAAGAGCGGTTCGTGGACGCCCCAGGTCCCGCCGTCACCGAGGCCGACGAGCTGGTCACGGCCGTCATGGCCGAGCGCGGATATCCCACCGAAGACTTCCGGCAGCAGCTGGCGGACCTGTCGGTGGTGCACGGCCGTACCCTGCACCACTACCGCCAAGCCCACGAGGTCAGGCGGTGCGCCACCTCCGGCGAGGCCTCCACCGAGGACCTGCGGCAGGCCATGGTGCACTACCGCGTCCTGTTCGAGGAACTCCTCGACGACGGCGGGCACCACCCCCAACCGGCCGAAGCCCGCCACGAGCAACCAGCACTGGCCGACGACTCCCAGCAGAGGTGACTCGACATGGACATCCGCAACGACCCCGAACGCCTTGATGAGCGCCTCGACGAATTCGCCGACACACCCCCGCTGCGGCCCGTACCCGTCGACAAGCACGACAACGACGCCCAGCCGGCGACACCGTCTGACCAGGTCGTCTCCGACCAGACGGACCAGCGACCACCCGCACCCGCATCGCCCGCACTCGCGGTGTCTCTGCTCGGCAGCGACCCGGCCGATGTCCAGGACCGCTGGCACGACCTTCAGGCACGTTTCGTCGACGATCCCCGCGATGCGGTGCAACGCGCCGCCTCGCTCCTGGACGAGATGGCGGCCTCGGTCCACCAGGCGCTGGAAAGCCGCATCCGTGAGCTGCAGGACCTCTGGAAGAACACCCGGCACCACGACACCGAGCAGCTGAGACTGGCTTTGCGCTCCTACCGCGACGTCATGCACCGGCTGCTGCCACTCGCCGACGAGCAGGCGACCCGCTAATCCCCGCCCATGCCGACAGGGTGAACGCTGACGTCGGCGGTCCTGCACGTCCCGCCGGCTTGACCGCCCTTGCCCATCGGCCGGCCGGTGGGCGGCTGCGCGGCACCGGAAACAAAGGAAAAAACAGATGGCCGTCCTGGACATTCCTCTGGAGCAGATGACCGCCGAAGAACTCCTGGTCGAAATGGTCAGGCCGCAGACCCCAGAGTCGCATAAGATCCGGCTGCGTGAGCGGCTGGTGGAGACACACGCCTGGATGGCCAAAGCCCTCGCGCGCCGCTACCGCAACCGGGGCGAACCCATGGAAGACCTCCTGCAGGCCGCCTACGTCGGCATGATCAAGGCCATCAACGGGTTCGACGCCGGCCTCGGCCACGACTTTCGCCGCTACGCGACCGTCACCATAGCGGGCGAGGTCAAACGCCATTTCCGGGACCGCGCGTGGGCCATCCGGGTTCCCCGCGTCCACCAGGAACGCCGCTCGCAGCTGATCAGGCTGTCCGCCGACCTCAGCCAGGCCCTGGGCCGCTCGCCGACCGTCGCCGAACTGGCGGCCGAAATGGGTCTGTCGCAGGAAGACGTCCTGCTGACGCTGGACGCCTCGACCGCCTACAGCGCCCTGTCGCTGGACGCCCCCTTCGACAACCACGACGGCCACCGCGCCAGCCTGGCCGACATCCTGCCCTGCACCGACGAAGCACTGGACACCCTCATCGGCACGCAGTCCGTCAAGCCGCTCATCGACGCCCTGCCCACGCGCGAGAAGCACATCCTGCTGCTGCGCTTTTACGGCAACCACACCCAAGCAGAGATCGCCGCCGAGATCGGACTCTCCCAGATGCACGTCTCCCGCATCCTGCGCAACGTCCTGGGCCAGCTACGCACGGCACTGACCGACTAACCGAGCGACTGACCGAGCGACTGGCCACATCTGGAGGGCTGTGATGAAGGTGAAGAGCGACGTCAAGTCCGCGGGCCGCCAGGCGGCCTCAAGCCGCTGGCTGGAGTGGCCGGCCCGGGCGGGGTTCGTGGCGTGCGGCGTCAACTACCGGCTGATCGGCGTGCTGACGGTACAGATCGGTGTAGCCCTCTGTGTCGGCGGTGAGGCGGCCGACGCCTCAGGAACGATGCACGCCGTCGTCGCCTATCCCGGTGGGTTCATCGTCTTATGGCTGGTCGCCATCAGTTTCGCCGGGCTGGCGTTGTGGCGGCTGGCCGAGGTGCCTACGGGCAGGCCAGCCCGAACGGGAGAACGGCCGTCAAGCGGCTGGCATCACTGGCCCGCGCCGCCCTCGCGCTGACCGGCGCTCAATCCCCGCAAGCGCCGCCGGGCGGGTGTTGGTGATCGGCGGCGACGATGAGCCTTTCTGACTTCGCCCGTATCCGCACGGCGGCGAGGGGCGTTGACTGAGAGGTGTCCGGCTGCCAGCCTGAGGCGGTGAGCCGCATGGATGCTCGGGCGCCCGGCTGCTCGCAGCACACCCCGGCCAAGGCCTCTTCAGGTCTTTGGGGGACGTCGTGGCCACCATCCAGGCCGGCACCGGCACCGGCACCGGCACCAGCAGCTCGTCCCCGCCCGTGGCCGGTCCCGCCGGGCCGGTGCTAGCGGGCTCGGCGCTGGTGGCCTTTCCCAGCCTGAAATCACTGGCCAGACAGGCCATACCACGCCTGCTAGAGGCGGTCATCATCCCGCTCGCGCTGTCCTACACCGCGCTGGCCGCCTTCGGCCTGAACGGCGCACTGGCCGCAGTGCTCGCCTGGGCCTACGGCAGCCTGGCCTGGCGGCGGCTGCGTGGCCGCCCCCTTTCCCCGAGCATGATCCTTGCCACCGTCGCGATCACCGTCCGCGTCTCGCTGGCGGCCTGGAGCGGCAGCGCGATCATCTACTTCCTGCAACCCGAGCTGGGCACCATCTGCTTCAGCATGGTGTTCCTTGCCTCGGTATGGCTGCGCCGCCCGCTGGTCGGCAAACTGATCGGCGAATACGTTCGGCTCCCCCAAGCTGTCATGGCGCATGAGCGCATCCGCCGCTGCTTCGTCCAGCTCACCCTGCTGTGGGCGCTGGTCCTGTTGGCGAACGCCACCTTGAGCATCTGGCTGCTGCTGTCCGCCACGCTCGGCACCTACCTGCTCGTCCGCCCCATCACCGTCGCGCTCATCAGCGTGCTCGCCTTCACCTGCTCGGTGACGCTCTTCCTGCGGGCGCTCCGCCGTCTCGGCCTCCAGACCAGAACCGACCACTGCCGCTAACACGGCAGCACCGTACAGTCCGGCTCCCCTGGCAGGTCCTCCCCCACGAAGCTGCCAGCTCCTACCTGCCCGAGACGCTCAACAGGGAGGGGATGAAGATGGGGGAGGGGGTCCTGGAGGCATATCGTTTTGGGCTGCCGGCGGGCTCTCCACGGGCAGAGGAGCTGGTCGTTCGCATGGCGAACGCGACCGCCGAGGTCTTCGGCGGGCAGGCCACGGCCGAGTCACGTGATCGATTGGCCGCGGCCTTCCTGCTGCTCGAGACGATCCAACGCGAAGATTCCCAGGAGGAGGCCCGGTACGCCACTCATGGCAGGTACCTGCCTCTGGTGGCCCTGATCAACGAGACCCCGCCCAGTACGGGCGAGGAGGGTCCTGCGCTCTTCGCGTGGATTGCAGCGGCTCTTCGTGCTTCGGCCCGGCGAGAGGGTGAATCAGGTACGCCGGAAAGAGGAGCCGGGCGAGGCCAGTAGCCGACGCGATCGTGCTGGAGAACAGTAGGAGCCGGCGTTCAGGGCTCCTACGCGCCAGGGTAGGGCTCGGACGCGCATGCAGGAAACGATCATTGTCTCCTCGGGAAGCGATCTTCTCGACATCTCCTCCATCCCAGGCCGGCCCAGCTCGTGAACACCCCCTTTCCAGGGGGAAAGGCAAGAAGCGGTCCGGCAGGCCGTGTTCATATCGTGGCACCCGTGGTCTGTATTCGTTTGTGCGGGAAGATTGATGGTCACTTTGTGTGGTCTCCGGTGGCGTAACCGCTCCAAGGTGATCCGGCGAGTGCGGCCTGGCGTGTGGTGGCTTGAGGGCTGTAGCCGAGCATCGTGGGGGCAGGTGCTTTTGTAGTCGAGCTCGCCGGCCACGCGCGCGACGATGAAGTCGGTGCAAGCCGATCGAGACGGTGAAGTGCTCGGCGGAACCGCCGTCCCTTCCGTGGGACATCATCCTTGGCCTTCATACAGACACCGAGCAACTTCGGCAGGGGCGGTGGGGGGCGGTGCGGGGGCAGTGTGGAGTCGCGACGAAGGTACAGGCGGGGCCGGGAGTGGCCGTCCGGGTGGTGGCACACCTCGAGGTCACGGCGGATCTGACCGAGTGGCCAGGTCGGTGACATCGCCGGTGGAGCTGGTGGCCGCCAGCGCGGTGGCGAACAGGATGAGCTGGTTGAGCACTTTGAGGAAGAGCAGCATCGCCACCGCTCCGGCGACGACCTGGTAGGCGGGATTGGCGGCGGTGAGGTTGAGCAGGGCTTGGCCGAGGGTCTTGAGGATCTCCAGACCGATCGTGATGACGAGCGCCGGGCCGATCACCCGACGCAGCGGCAAATGCAGCCGTGGTGGCGCGGTCAGCAGCGCCATGGCCAGTAAGGTGTTGATGCCGATGCCCAGCACGAAGGCCGCCACCGACAACACCCACCGGGCGGGGGCGGCGTCCACACCCACAGTGTTCACCGCAAGCCAGGTCAGCACCCACTCGGCGACGAAGGCGACAGTGAGCGACAGGGACAGCAGCACCCCGAGCCCGGCCACCACGCCCAGGTCGATGATCTGGCGCAGGAAGAAATTGCCCGGATACTCCTCGAGCCGCCAGATCGCCCTGGTCGCCGAGCGCAGCGTGTCCATCCAGAACAAGCCCGTCAGCGGCAGCACCACGCAGGCCACCAGCCCAGCCGTTCCCCCGGCATTGCGAAGCGCTTGGACGTCCAGGCGCGGGAAGGTGTCGCTCAGGTAGCGCTGCACCTCGGCCAGCGCCGCCGGATAGTCCAGGATGCGACCGAGGATGGCGAACCCCAGCAGGCCCAAGGCGAAGGTGGCGAAGAAGGCGTAGTAGGTGAGGGCGGCCGACAGCCGGCCGGCGTCGGCCTTGTCGTAGCGGATCAGGGCGCGCACCGTGTGATCCAACCAGCCGTGCCGGCTCCTCGCGCGGTTCCAGCCTGTCGCCATCCGGCCGGCCCAGCGCCGGGCGGCGCTCATGGCCGGGGCCGGTACGTTGGCGGAATGCGGCCGTGATCGCGCGCCGCGGTCGTGTCACAGAAGATGGCTCACCGTGCCGTTGTGAGGAAGCTGGTAGGGCGGAATGACCCTACCCGTGACGCACTTTCTATTTTTCCAAACATTTCCCTGATTTGAAGCTTGAAAGCGCGCCTATCCCCGCCCGGTGGGGAAGTTTCCCGTGCATGGATTCACCTCAGGAGCGCCTGTTGCGGTTAGTGCCTGCGACGCTGGCGAGGGTGGCCGCGTGGTGCGCGTGTCTGATCGTCATCGGCATCGTGGCCAACTATGTGTTCGGCTTCGTGGCGACGATGCGCATCGTCGCCCTGCCGGTGGCGGTCGCCCAGCTGCTGACCGCGCTGCTGTTCCCGCTCACCCGGCACCAGAGATCGGTAGAGCGTCGGGTAGGGGAAGAGTGTG
>NZ_JBFAMX010000598.1:0-6336 GCF_040659615.1 Nonomuraea sp. NPDC049784 | reverse complement strand
GCTGCGGGCCGAGCCCGGCCAGTTCTTCCGCTGGCGGTTCCTGGCCGGCGGGCTGTGGTGGTCGGCGAATCCGTACTCGCTGTCGGCGGCGCCCCACGCCGGCGGGCTGCGCATCACGGTCAAGGCGCTGGGCGATCACAGCGCGGCGCTCGCCCGGCTGCGGCCGGGCACCCCGGTGCTCGCCGAGGGACCGTACGGCGGGTTCACCGCGCGCCTCGGCCGGGGCGGCAAGTCGTTGCTGATCGCGGGCGGCGTCGGCATCACCCCGCTACGTGCCCTGTTCGAGACGCTGCCCGGACGGGTGACGCTGCTCTATCGCGCCCGCACGCCCGAGGAGGTGCTCTTCAAGGACGAGCTGGAGGAGATCATCGCAGCCCGCGGTGACGCCACGGCGTACTACTCGACCGGGCCCAGGTCCACGGACCTGTTCGACGGCCTCGAGCGCCTGCTGCCCGATCTGCGCGAGCACGACGTGTACGTGTGCGGGCCGCCCGAGTTGACCCGGGCGGCGATCAAGGCCTTGCGGGCGGCGGGTGTGCCCCATCGCCGGATCCATCACGAGTCGTTCGAGTTCTGAGTTCCGAGGAGGTCTGCCATGCGCAGGGTGCTGTTCGCGGTGGTGGTCACCGCCATCGGCCTAGTGCTGCTGCTGTCGTTCAAGCCACACGACGTCGCGGGCGTCGCTGAGCCGCCCGCCGCCCTCGCCCCCACCCAGGCCCAGTCGCCTACGCCGACGGCACAGGGCTCCACCGGCTCGGCCGGGAAGCCCTCCGGCAGCCGGAGCGTCGACGGGGACGTCGCCGACACCCGCTGGGGACCCGTGCAGGTACGGATCACCCTCACCGGCGGCAAGATCACCGACGTCCAGGTGCTCCAGGCCCCGGACGGCAACCGGCGCGACATCGAGATCAACAACCGTGCGCTGCCCATACTCCAGCAGGAGGCCATGTCAGCCCAGAGCGCGCAGATCGACTCCGTCTCCGGGGCCACGTACACCAGCGACGGCTACACGCGCTCCCTGCAGAGCGCCATCGACCGGGCCGGACTGTGACCCGCCACGTCGAGAAGGCGATGGGCACCGTCTTCTCCTTCGACGTACGCCACGAGGCCGATGACGCGGTGGCGCAGGCCGTCGCCTGGCTGCACCACGTGGACGAGGTCTTCTCCACCTACCGGCCGGACAGCGCGGTCAGCCGCCTGGGCCGGGGCGAGCTCGGCGTGGACGACTGCCCGCCCGAGGTGGGACAGGTGCTCGCGCTGTGCGCACAGGTCGAACGGCAGACTGACGGATATTTCGCGACATATCAAGGCGGTCGTTTGGAGCCGTCCGGCCTGGTGAAAGGGTGGGCGATCGAGCGGGCCTCCCTGCTGCTGTCCGAGGCGGGCGCGCCCCGCCACTGCGTCAACGGCGGCGGCGACATCCAACTCGGTCCCGACCCCTTCCCGTGGCGGATCGGGATCGCCGACCCGCAGCGGCCCGGCGCCCTCAGCACCGTGGTCACGGGCCACGACCTGGCCGTGGCCACCTCGGGCAGCGCCGAGCGCGGCCAGCACATCATCGACCCGCACACCGGGCGCCCCGCCGCCGAGCTGTTGTCCATCACTCTCGTCGGGCCCCGCCTGACCGCTGTCGACGCGTACGCGACCGCCGCGTTCGCCATGGGTGACGCCGCCCGCGACTGGGTCGAGGAGCGCCCCGGCCTGGAAGCGTTCGCGGTGACCGCGCGCGGCCACACCTGGCAGACCACCGGCTTCGCCGCGTTCACCGTACCGAGCTGACCCGGGCACGACGCGACCGCTGGACACCGCGGGTGCGGGGTGTGACAGCACGGCTGCACGGGGTAGGCCGTCCGGTGAAGTCGAGCGAGTCACGGGGGCGAAGTATGCGTCGGCTGGCCGAGCGGACCCCGGCGCACCGGGACCGTCACGTCGACCTGCTCCGCGCCATTGCGATCGCGGCCGTGGTCGTGGGCCACTGGCTGGTGGTGTACGTGAGCTACGACGGGCGTCCGCAGGGCGGCAGCGCACTCGAAGCCGTGCCGTGGACGCGCCCGCTGACCTGGCTGTTCCAGGTCATGCCCGTCTTCTTCCTGGTCGGCGGGTACGCCAACGCCGCCTCTCTCACGGCCCACCGCGCCCGCGGCGGCGACGCCACCTGCTGGACGCTGCGCCGAACCGACCGGCTCGTACGCCCCACCACCATGCTGCTGGCCGTGCTGACGGCGGCGGCCCTGCTGGCCGGGGCGCTGGGTGTCGATCCCGGCCTCGTCGCGACCGCGGTGTGGGTGGCCGGGATCCCGCTGTGGTTCCTGGTGGCCTATGTGGCCGTGGTCGCCCTCACCCCGCTGACGCACGCCCTGCACCGCCGGTACGGCCTGGCCGTGCCGATCGCGCTGGTCGTCCTGGTCGGACTCGGCGACGCGGCCCGGCTGGCGCTGCGGGTTCCCGCCGCGGGCCAGGGCAACTTCCTGTTCGGCTGGCTGGCCGTCCACCAGCTCGGCTTCGCCTGGCAGGACGGGCGGCTGCCCGCCCGGCCGGGCGTCGGCCTGCCGCTGGCGCTCTCGGGGCTGGCGGCCCTGGTGGCGTTGACGGTGCTCGGCCCCTATCCGGTCAGCATGGTCGGGATCGCGGGGGAGGCCGTCCAGAACACCTCGCCGCCCACTCTGGCGCTGCTGGCGCTGGCCGCGACCCAGGCCGGGCTGGCCCTGGCGTTCCACGACCCGGCCGGCCGGTGGCTGCGGCGGCCGCGCCCCTGGACCGTCGTCGTGGCGATCAACTCGGTCGTCATGACCCTTTTCCTGTGGCACATGACTGCCGTCGTGCTCGGCGCGCTGGCGCTTTATCCGACCGGACTGCTGCCGTCCCCGCCGCCCGGGACGCCCGCGTGGCTGCTGCTGCGGCTGCCCTGGCTCGTCGTCCTGGCCCTGATCCTGGGCGTGCTGGTCATGGTGTTCGGTCCCGTCGAGCGGCGTGCCGGTCCGAGCCCCGGGCCGGGAGCCACGGCCGGGGTCACGGCGGGCGTTCTGACCGTCCTCGGCATCGCCGGTGTGGTGGCCGGGCTCCTCACCCTCGCGGTGACCGGCCCGCGAGGTCACGCACTCAGCGGTCTGCCGATCGTGGCCTTGATCGTGTACTTCGCGGGCGCAGGCATCCTGCGTCTCATCCGATGGCGGTATCGATCCCACGGTGCGGCCCGATGATCTCTGATCGTTTTGGGAGAGCGCTCCCTCGCGAGGATTCGTTCTGGCGCCGACGGCTGTCATGGAGGCCGTGATTCGCAAGTTTCCTTTGTGGGGCGCGCCGAGTGCCGTCATTCCGTGGGCGCGAGCATCGTCCCAGCTCACGTGCGGTCCTCCGTCCCGAGTCAGGCGTAGAGAGCGCTCTCTCGCGTGACGATGAGGTTTCGCGCCTATTAACTCAGGCCTTGACAGCGGCAGGAGACGCGAGCAGTCTCCATTTCAGAGAGCGCTCTCCGCACCGATACCCCCCACTTTGACGGAGACGTCGTGAGTCCACCCCTCAGTCCGAGCCTGCGACGCCTTGGGACACTCGTCGCCCTCATGATCACACTGTCGCTGACGGCGGTCCTGCCCGCGACCGCCGCCGCCGACCCGCTCCTGTCCCAGGGCAAGACCGCCACCGCCTCATCCACCGAGAACGTGGCCTTTCCCGCCTCGGCGGCCGTCGACGGCGACCCGGGCACCCGCTGGTCCAGCGCCTTCTCCGACCCCCAGTGGATCCAGGTCGACCTCGGGGCCACCGCGTCCATCAGCCAGGTGCAACTGAGCTGGGAGGCCGCGTACGCCACCGCCTTCCAGGTGCAGGTGTCGGCCGACGGCACGGCCTGGACCACCGTCCACTCCACGACCACCGGCACCGGCGGCGACCAGACGCTGAACGTGTCGGGCAGCGGCCGGTACGTCCGTGTCCACGGCACCCAGCGCGCCACCCAGTACGGCTACAGCCTCTGGGAGTTCAGGGTCTACGGGACGGGAGGCGGCTCGGGTGGCGGCGAGAGGCTGCTGTCGTACAACAAGCCCGGCGTGGCCTCCAGCTACCAGAACGACGGCAACTGCTGGGAGTGCACCCCGGCCAGGGCGTTCGACCTCGATCCCGCCAGCAGGTGGGCCACCAGCGCCACCACCGGCTGGGTCGACCCCGGCTGGATCTACGTGGACCTGGGCGCGACCGCGCAGATCAGCAGGGTCGTCCTGCAGTGGGACCCGGCCTACGCCACGTCGTACCAGATCCAGGTGTCGCCCGACGCGAACACCTGGACGACCGTCTACAGCACCACCACCGCCACCGGCTTCAAGCAGACGCTGAACGTCAGCGGCTCGGGCCGGTACGTCCGGATGTACGGCACGAAGCGAGCCGGCGCCTACGGCTACAGCCTGTGGGAGTTCCAGGTGTACGGCACCGGCGGCAACCCCGTCGATCCGCCCGCCCCGCCGAAGGACCCGGCCAACCCGCCGGCCCTGGTGTGGAGCGACGAGTTCAACGGCTCGGCCGGCAGCAAGCCCGACGCCGCCAAGTGGCGCGCCGACCCGGGCACTGGGCCGAACAACGAGCTGGAGTACTACACCAATCACGACAACGCCTCCATGGACGGCCAGGGACACCTGGTCATGGAGGCACGCAAGCAGGCCACGCCGGGCACGACCTGCCCGACGGACCCGCTGACCGGCAGCGGCACCTGCCAGTACACCTCGGCCAGGATGAACACCGGCACGAAGTTCCACTTCACGTACGGCCGGGTCGAGGCCAGGATCAAGGTGCCCAAGGGCAACGGGTTCTGGCCTGCGTTCTGGATGATGGGGGCCGACTTCCTGACCGGGCGGCCGTGGCCGTACAACGGCGAGGTCGACATCATGGAGGTCCTCGGCAAGGACGTGAAGACGTCCTACTCGACCGTGCACGCGCCCGCTTACAACGGCGGCGGAGGCATCGGCTCGCCGTACACCCTGCCGAACGGCGCGGACTTCTCCGACGACTTCCACGTCTGGGCCGCGAACTGGGACAGCAAGGGCATCGTGTACACGCTCGACGGCAGGACGGTGTTCACGCTGAGCAAGGACCAGGTGGAGCAGACACGCGGCCCGTGGATCTTCGACCACCCGTTCTACATCATCCTCAATCTGGCGATCGGCGGTGACTGGCCGGGACCGCCCGACGCCGCCACCCCGTTCCCCTCTCGCATGCTCGTCGACTACGTGAGGGTCTACCAATGACAACCAGGAAAACCACACTGCTCGCGCTGTTATCCCTGCTGATCGGCATGGTCGCCGTCGCGCCGCGCCCGGCCGAGGCCCGGGTGATCCGGGTGGCGGAGTTCCTCGCCGACTGCCCGTTCAGCCACCGGCTGCCGGACGACCCGATCGTCTTCCCGGGGCTGGCCGGCGCCTCGCACATGCACAGCTTCTTCGGCAGTCACGTCACGAACGCCTACACACAGCTCTCCGACCTGCAGAACGGCGCCACGAACTGCAACCCGGCCGTCGACAAGTCCTCGTATTGGGTGCCGACCCTCTACCGGGACGGCGCTCCGGTCGAGCCGGCCATCGTCACCTTCTACTACCTGGGCGAAGGGGTGCGTGACGACATCATCGCCACGACCCAGCCGCTGCCGCTGGGGCTGCGGATCGTGGCGGGCAACGCCAAGGCGACCGGCCCCGACGGCTCGTCGACCGCCCGGTGGTCGTGCCTGCACGCCGGGGAGGTGCCTCCGTCGAAGGACTTCGTCAACTGCCCGTCGGGGACGATGCTGGAGTCGTACCTGGACTTCCCGCAGTGCTGGAACGGGCGTGACCTGGACTCGGCCGACCACAAGAGCCACATGGCCTATCCGGTGGCCGGCGCCTGTCCCAGCACGCATCCCGTGCCGGTGCCGAAGTTGCGGCAGGTGATCCGGTACCCGGTGAGCGGCGACCCGTCGCACTTCCGGCTCGCGTCGGGAGCCGGGTTCACGATGCACGGCGACTTCTTCAACGCCTGGCCGGCCGCGGAGATGGAGCGGCGGGTGCGTGACTGCATCCGTCCGATCGTCAAGTGCGGCGCCGACGGGCGCCCTGCGTAGGTGAGGCCTCCGCTGCCCGGGCGGACCTTCCGGTCCGCCCGGGCCCGATCAGGTGGGACGCCGGTGGTACGGGTCTTCGTGTTCCTGCTGTTGGCCGTCCTGCTGCTCGGGTGCTCCCCGGCTCCGGAGCAGCCCGAGAAGGGGTTCAACGCCACCGACGTGGCCTGGCTGCAGCTCGCCGACGCCCTGCACACCCGCGCGCTGCCGCTGCTCGGGCTCGTTCGCGGGCGCTCCGCTAGCCGGTCGCTCGCAGACCTGGC
>NZ_JBFAMX010000597.1:0-6340 GCF_040659615.1 Nonomuraea sp. NPDC049784 | reverse complement strand
GGAGACGACGGCGACCGCGCGGTCGTGGTCGGTCGCGCTCACCTCGACGGCGTTGGCCCCGCACAGCTCGATCAGCTGTAGGACGGCCGCCTTCGCCTCGGGGCCGGACTCCTCGGTGGGGCAGAGCGCCCACGGCCGGCCCAGGAACAGGTCCGCCCTGGCCGCCCCCGGACCCGACTTCTCACGGCCTGCGAGAGGGTGGGAGGCCACGTAGGAGGCCAGGTCGCAGCCGAGCTGCGCGGCCCGATCAAGGGGCTCGACCTTCACGCTGGCGACGTCGGTGTAGAACCTGGCGGCGCCGATCCGCTGCAGCTCCAGCAGCTCGGTCGCCACGTGGGCGGGAGGAACGGCGATGACCGCCAGATCTACCTGCTCGGAAGGCCCCTCGCCCGGCTGCCACTCCTCGCCCGCACCGAGCTCCCGTGCCAGCCGTACGGCGCCCTGGTCACGGTCGGCGAGCAGCACGCGTACTCCGCGCTTGCGCAGCGCCAGGGCCGCGGAAGTGCCGATGAGACCGGTGCCGACGACGAGCACGGTACGAAGTTCCATCTCGATGTCCTGATTTATCCGGCTATTGGAGGGTGTTGGAGTGTTAGGTGTTTCGTGGTGCGCTTTCCAGGTGCTTACTGCGCGATATCCTGCCGCAACGCCACTGCGCCACGCAGGTAAATGTGCTGAATCTCGGACCGCGGGCGGTCGGTCTCGACGTGGGCCATGAGCCGCACCACGCGGGGCAGCGCGCCCGGCACGGCGATCTCGGTGCAGCAGATCAGCGGCACCTCGTGAAATCCCAGCTTACGCGCCGCGAGCGCCGGGAACTCTGCCGTCAGGTCGGGCGTGGCCGTGAACAGCACGCTGATCACGTCGTCCGTGGTCAGCCGGTTACGCTCCATGAGCGCATTGACCAGCTCGGTCGTGCCCGCGATGATCGAGTCGCGGTCGTTGGCGTCCACCTGGATCGCCCCACGGATCGCGCGCACCATGTGGTTCGTCCCCTTCTATAGCGGGAGAGCCCGTGCGGAGGTTCGCACGGGCTCCTGCGTTCAGCCAGATTACAGCTTCACGGCAGCGTAAAGTTCGCCGACCTCCGTCAAGGTCAGCGCTCTGACCGTCCCAGGCTTGGTACGGCCCAGCTTCACCGGACCGAACTCGATCCTGGCCAGGTCGATCACCCGGTGTCCCGCCTCCTCCAGCATGCGCCTCACGACGTGCTTGCGGCCCTCATGCAGGACGACCTCGACCAGCGCCTGCTGGCCGTGCTCCTGCACGATGGCGAAGGAGTCGGCCCTGACGAGGCCGTCCTCCAGCTCGATGCCCTGCTTGAGCCTGCGCCCCAGGTCCCGCGGGATCGGGCCCGGCACCTTGGCCCAGTACTTCTTCTGCACGCCGTAGCTGGGGTGCGTCAGCCTGTTGGCCAGCTCGCCGTCGTTGGTGAGCAGCAGCAGTCCCTCGGTCTCGGTGTCGAGCCGGCCCACGTGGAACAGCCTCGGCGCCAGCTCCTCGACGAAGTCGGCCAGGCACGGCCGGCCCTGCGGGTCGTTCATGGTGGAGACGACGCCGATGGGCTTGTTCAGGGCGTAGTAGACGAGGTCGGGAGCGGTGGGGATGCGCTTGCCGTCCACGTGGATGACCTGCGTCGCCGGGTCGACCTTGGCGCCGAACCGCCGTACGACCTGGCCGTTCACGGTGACCCTGCCCTCGCCGATCATCTCCTCGCACGCCCTGCGGCTGGCCACGCCCGCCTGGGCGAGCACCTTCTGGAGCCGCACCCCGTTGGGGACCTCGGTGGTGTCGCGCTCGTCGGTGTAGCCCTCGGGGTAGAGGTCGCGGTCGCGGATGGGCTGGCGCGCGGCCTTCACACGGTCGCGCTGGGGGCTGCCGCTTCCGATGGTCTGTACGTCGTCGCGCCGGGCCGGACGCGGGGCCCGCTCGGTCCGGGCGTCGGTGTCGCGCTTGCCGTACCTGGAGCGAGTGGAGGCCGGGGCGGCGCCTTCCCTGCGCCCGCTCCGATCGGCCCGGAACCCGCCGCGCTCCTCACGCCGCCCGGCACCGGAGTCACCGCGCTCGTCACGACGCCCGGCACCGTAGCCGCCGCGCTCGTCACGGCGGCCGGCACCCGAGCCACCGCCGCGCTCGTCACGACGCCCAGCGCCGTAACCGCCGCGCTCGTCACGACGCCCAGCGCCGTAACCGCCGCGCTCGTCACGACGCCCAGCGCCGTAACCGCCGCGCTCCTCGCGACGCCCAGCGCCGTAAGCGCCGCCACGCTCATTGCTGGACTCGTCACGCCGTCCGGCGGAGTAACCTCCGCCGCGCTCGTCACGACGCCTCGCGCCGTAACCGCCGCCGCCGCGCTCGTCGTCGCGGCGCTCGGTGCGGTATCCGCCTCGGTCGTCGCGGGGCCGCTCGTAGGACTCGCGCTGGCGCTCGTCGCGCCCGTAACGGCCCTCACGGTCGCCGTAACGGCTCCCACGGTCGTCACGCGGGGCCTCGCGGTCGTCGCGCCGGTCCGTGCGGTCGTCGCGCCGGTAACCCTGATCGCGCTGGCCACGCGAGGACCTCTCCTCGCGGGCACCGGACCCGTACCGGGCACGCGACCCGCTCCGGTCGGCGCGAAGGGAATCACCGGAACCGCCGCGGAAGTCGTCGCGCCGGCCCCCACCGCGGGAGTCGCCCCGGGCGTCGTTGGAACGGGAACCCGAACCGGAGTCGGAACGGAAGGCGGGACGTCCGCCGCGGCCCTGACTCGAGCCGCCGGTACGTCCGCGACCGCGTCCATCACCGGACGGGGTGCTTCGCCTGTTGATCACTTTGTTGTCTCCTCGAGGTTTTCCACGTCGTCAGGGAGGAAGGGCGCGAGCTCGGGGAGCTCGCTGAGGTCCCGCAGTCCCAGACGTTCAAGGAAGTATGAGCTTGTCCGGTAGAGCACTGCCTGGCTCTCCGGGTCGGTGCCGGCCTCCTCGACCAGCCCTCTCGCGACGAGCGTCCGCATGACGCCGTCGCTGTTGACGCCGCGCACCGCGGCTACGCGAGCCCGGCTCACCGGTTGCCGGTAAGCCACGACCGCGAGTGTTTCCAGTGCGGCCTGGGTCAGTCGCGACTGCTGGCCGTCGCGTACGAACCGCTCGACCAGGGCCGCGCAGTCGGCCCGCGTGTAGAACCGCCAGCCGCCCGCGACTTCTCGCAAGTCAAAACCCCGGCCGGCAGCGGTGTATTCCGCCGCCAGCCCCCGCAACGCCGCAGCGACTTCGTGGGTGGGCCGCTCCAGCACCTGAGCCAGAGTCACCTCGGCGACGGGTTCGTCAACCACCAGCAGGATAGCCTCCAGCGCCGCCTCCAGCGCCGGCCCCTCCCCGCGCTCCGGGGCGTCCACGTCCTCGGACGCGCGCGTCACGCCGAACTCCGCCGCACCACGACCCGCCGATCCGGCGCCCGAGGGATCCGGCGCATGGGCGGCATCGGAGGCACTCACGGCCGGGGCCGCCTCCGACACATCCACGTCCTCCGACGCGCGTGCTGCGCCGAGCTCCGCCGGAGCGACGGCGGAAGCATCCACGGCCGGGCCGGCGCCCACGCTCGACTCCGCCACACCACCATCCACGGAGCCGCTGTCCGGCGCCGGGGTGGGCGTCTCGTCGGAAGACGGCGAGACGTCATCCAACGGTGCGTCGTCCTCAGCCGCCTCATCCTCCACAGCCGGGGCGGAGGGCTGGGCGAGGGAGCCCGGGAGGCTCATCCAGGCGGGCAGCGGCGGATCAGAGTCAGGGGATCGGCGAGGGGTGGGCAGTGGGTTGTCAGTCATTGCGTGGTTTCTCCGCGGATTCCTCGTAATCGTCGCCCACCGCGACGTCGCCGTCGTCAGCGCCGGTCCAGGTTACGTGCAAGTCCCCCAACGCCTCGACTTGCTCGAACGTCACCGCCGACTCCCGGAAGAGCTCCAGCACGGCCAGGAAGCGGGCGATGACCTCGAAGGTCCCCTCGCAGTCGGCCACGAGCGCCCGGAAGGTGGCGCGCCGGAGCCGGCGCAGGTGCATGACCAGGATGGCCGCCTGCTCCTTGACGCTCGCCAGCGGCTGGTAGATGTGCCCGACGCTGACGATGGGGGGCAGCTTGGGGGTGAAGGCCTTGGCTGCGATCTTGGCGAGCTGCTCGGGCCCGATGCCCAGGATGAGCTCGGGCAGCAGGTTGGCGAACTGCTGCTCCATCGGCACCGTACGGGGAAAGCGCAGCGCCTCCTCCGCCATCCGCCCCGCGAAGAGCTTCGCCACCTCCTTGTATGCCTTGTACTGCAGCAACCGCGCGAACAGCAGGTCCCTGGCCTCCAGCAGCGCCAGGTCCTCCTCGTCCTCGACCTCGCCAGAAGGCAGCAGCCGGGCCGCCTTCAGGTCCAGCAGGGTAGCCGCGACCAGCAGGAAGTGGCTGGTCTGGTCGAGGTCCCACTCGGGCCCGCGCGAGCGGATGTAGGCGATGAACTCGTCCGTGACCTTGGAGAGCGAGACCTCGGTGATGTCCAGCTTGTGCTTGGCGATGAGGCCAAGGAGCAGGTCGAAGGGCCCTTCGAAGACGTCCAGGTGGACCTGGAACCCTTGAGGCTGCTCGGCTTCGGTCACCTGGCCATTGTGGCAGGCGCAGGCCAGCGCGAGAGCACTTCGCGGGCCAGCTCACGGTAGGCGTTCGCGCCGAGCGAGGACGGGTCGAAGGTGGTGATGGGCTCGCCGGCGACCGTCGCGTCGGGGAAGCGGACCGTACGGTTGATCACCGTGTGGAACACCTTGTCGCCGAACGCCTCCACCACGCGGGCCAGCACCTCGCGCCCGTGCAGGGTGCGGGCGTCGTACATGGTGGCCAGCAGTCCCTCGATCTCCAGGTCCTCGTTGAGCCGCTCCTGGACCTTGGAGATCGTGTCCATGAGCAGCGCCACGCCGCGCAGCGCGAAGAACTCGCACTCCAGCGGCACCATCACGCCGTGGGCGCACGTCAGCGCGTTGATCGTGAGCAGGCCCAGCGACGGCTGGCAGTCGATGAGACACACGTCGTAGTGCGGCAGCAGCGGCTTGATCACCCGGCCGAGCACTTGCTCACGGGCGACCTCGGTGACGAGCTGCACTTCGGCGGCCGACAGGTCGATGTTGCTGGGCAGCAGGTCGAGGCCCTCGACGCCGGTCTCCAGGAGCACGTCCTCGGCGGTGACGCCCCGCTCCATCAGCAGGTTGTAGACGGTCAGGTCAAGCTGGAGCGGGTTGATGCCCAGGCCGACCGAGAGCGCGCCCTGCGGGTCGAAGTCGACCAGCAGCACCTTGAGGCCGCATTCGACGAGCGCGGCCCCCAGGTTGATGGTTGTCGTGGTCTTGCCGACGCCACCCTTCTGGTTGACCATCGCGACCACGCGCGCCGGGCCGTGCACCGAGGGCGGCACCGGCTCGGGGAACACGGGTCTGGGCCGCCGCGTGGGCCCCAGGTTGACGCCGTTGGAAGGCGTGTTGGTCTTCGTGTCGCCCCAGGGGTTGTCGGGGGTCCCCGGGGTCGAACCCTTGGTCGTCACAGTCACCAGCTCGAACCTCCCTGACGATCCCGAACCGGACCGTCCGGACGGACACTATGGCGTCGCCACTTTATGCGGCAAGGCGGCACGCCGAGGGCGCCGCACGTCGCAAAAGACTATAGATCACTGCCGGGCACGCGGATGCGCGGCGGCATAGACCTCGCGGAGCTTGTCGACCGTGACCAGTGTGTAGACCTGCGTGGTCGTCACGGAGGCGTGGCCGAGCAGTTCCTGGACCACCCTAACGTCAGCGCCGCCGTCCAAGAGATGGGTTGCGAAGGAATGGCGAAGAACGTGGGGACTTATCCTGGCGAGTCCGGCACGTTCGGCGGCGGCCTGGAGCACCTCCCACGCTCCCTGCCTGGTCAGGCGGCCTCCCCTGGCGTTCAGGAACACGGCGGGAGTGCCGCGTCCGTGCGCGAGCAGCCCTGGACGGGCCCGTACGAGGTACGCGTCGAGCGCGGAGCGGGCGTAGCGGCCCAAGGGCACGACGCGTGTGCGGCCACCCTTGCCGCGCAGGCGCACCTGGTCGTCCTCGAGGTCGTCCACCGCCAGCCCCACGGCCTCGGAGATGCGGGCGCCGGTGCCGTACAGAACCTCGAGCAGGGCGCGGTTGCGCAGCGTGAGGGGCGCGCCGTCGGGGCCGGAGGCGGCGATCAGCC
Source organism: Nonomuraea sp. NPDC049784 (assembly GCF_040659615.1). NCBI lineage: Bacteria > Bacillati > Actinomycetota > Actinomycetes > Streptosporangiales > Streptosporangiaceae > Nonomuraea > Nonomuraea sp. NPDC049784. The sequence goes on along the minus strand of NZ_JBFAMX010000597.1, from coordinate 136 downwards.
GCTCGACCTCGTCCACGGCGATGGCCTTGGGGAGCCTGCGGAGCTGGCGCGGCGGACGTACTTCGTGGGCGGGGTCGTGGGCCGTGACGCCTTCACGCAGAGCGAAACGGTGCAGCCCGCGCACGGCGGATACGGC
>NZ_JBFAMX010000596.1:0-6341 GCF_040659615.1 Nonomuraea sp. NPDC049784 | reverse complement strand
CTCGGCCGCCGGGCGCCGACCGCGGCCACGCCGCACCCGCAGGTTCGGTTCCTGCTCTGGCATCCGCAGACCTCCCTCGTCCACACTCCCCTAACCCTGACATATGGACGCCGCGTCCACAATATGCTTATATGGACCATGCGTTCATAAATGACAGTCCTGGAGGCATCGCCATGTCGAACACCAAGAGGGTCGCGCTGGTCACCGGAGCGTCAGGGGGCATCGGCCGTGCCGTCGCCCACCGGCTCGCCGCCGACGGCATGGCCGTCGGCGTCCACTACGCCGGCAACAAGACCGCCGCCGACGATCTTGTAAAGGCCATCGAAGCGGCCCACGGCCGGGCGGTCGCGGTCACGGGCGACGTCGCCGACGAGAGCGCCATGTCCGACGCGTTCGACCAGGTGGAGGCGGCGTTCGGCGGGATCGACGTCGTCGTCCACACCGCCGGGGTGATGATCCTCGGCCCGGTCGCCGACTTCGACCTGGACGCGCTCGACAGGATGCACCGCACCAACATCCGCGGCACTTTCGTGGTCACCCAGCAGGCCGCGCGCCGCGTACGGCCGGGCGGGGCCATCGTGACCTTCTCCACCTCGGTGACCCGGCTCGCGTTCCCCGGCTACGCCCCCTACGTCGCCAGCAAGGGGGCTGTCGAAGCCATGACCTTGGTGCTGGCCCGCGAGATGCGCGGCCGCGACATCACCGTGAACGCGGTGGCCCCCGGCCCCACGGCCACCCCGCTCTTCCTCGACGGCAAGGACCAGGAGACTGTCGACCGCCTCGCCGCGCAGCCCCCGATGGAGCGTCTCGGCACGCCGGACGACATCGCCGAAACCGTCTCCTTCCTCGCCGGACCGGGGCGCTGGGTCAACGGCCAGGTCATCTTCACCAACGGCGGCGTCGCCTGACCGACGCGACGTCGGATCGCTTCAACGACAACGTCCAAGCGGGGTCCCAGGAGATCCTGCTCGACGACGCGACACGGCTGGCCGCACGTGCCGCGGCCGCCGATGTCGCCGTGACCCTGGAGGTGACACCGGGCGTCCCGCACGTCTTCCAGGGCTTCGCCGGTCTGCTCGGCGAGGGCGACGCCGCCCTCGCCGGTGCCGGTGCCTTCCTTCGGTCCCACTTTCCAGGAGACACGCTGGACACCACGAGCTCGGTCAGTTCCTCAAACGTGGTGCGCCCGAGTACGAGGGTGTCCACTTCGTCGAGCTGTTCGACGGAGTAGCCGGCGAACTCCGGGCCGGGACGTTGGGCAGACGGTTCAGAGCCAGACGGTGCCGAGCCAGGCGGTTGCCGCGGCGGCTGCCAGGAGGGCGATGTTGAGTCCGATCAGCCGGGCCTCGCCGCGGCTCAGGTGGACCGCGATGCCGCCGATCTGGATCAGGACGAGGCCGATCGCCGCGGCGATGGCGAGCCAGGGCGCGATCCCGGTCAGCGGCGGCAGGATCAGGCCGGCCGCGCCGAGGACTTCCAGGACTCCGATCACACGGACGAGCGGCATGGGAACGGTGTCGACCCAGCCCATCATCGGCTGGAGCTGCTTCTGGCTCTGGGTGATCTTCTTGCCTCCGGCGTAGAGGTACAAGACGGCCAGGAGCGCCGCGACGATCCAGTAGGAAATCTCGATGAAGGACACCTCGGAGGCTAGTGACGTGGCGCTGGTCACGCGATGGTTACCAGTCGTAAGTAGCCCCATGATGCGTCACTATTGAAAGCCTTACAAAAGGCACATGCATGTGCGTTACACACAGGGGGCTGTCATGTCGGAGTACGAGCACACCTGCATGATCCGAGGAGATGGAGGACGGACGATCCGCGCCATCCTCGACCGCATCTGCAACAAGTGGACGTTGCTGATCGTGGCGACCCTCGATCAGGGACTTCTGCGCTTCACCGACCTGCACCAGCAGATCCCCGGGATCTCCCAGCGCATGCTGACCCTGACGCTCCGGAACCTCGAACGCGACGGCCTGGTATCCCGGACGGTGCACGCCGAGGTCCCGCCACGGGTCGAATACGCACTGACCCCCACCGGCAAGAGCCTCATTCCACCCGCACTGGCCCTCGCCGGCTGGGCCATCGAGCACGTCCCGCACATCGAGGCCAGCCGAGAGGCCTACCAGACCCGAAACCAATGACCCGATGCCCCTGAACCCCGAACAGGCCCCAAGCCGAAAGTCATCGCCCGTCCGGTGACATCTGCTCCGGGCCTTCGAGTGGAGGATCGGTTCGCGTGACCCCACCTCAAAGGGAGCATTCATGACCGTCTCACCCGTGGCCAAGACCATCCGGATCGAGCGCACCAATGCGACCACGCCGGAGCACGTGTGGCGCCTGTGGACCACCGGCGCCGGGATCGAGTCCTGACCATGGTCGAGATCAGGCCCCTCCGGCGACGGCGTCCACGTCACCATGACCATGGACGCGATGCATGACGAGGAGTGGACCCAGCGCCTGACGGCCGGCCGCGGCAACGAGCTGGACAACCTCGGCCGGGTCATCGGCGCAGGAGAAGGACCCGCCTGATCCCATCAAGCATCATCTTGTCCTTGAACGGCCACGACGCCACCACTCTCGGCCCCCGCCTCTGTCGACGGATCATCGGAGCGGATCCGGGTCGTCGGCATGCTTGCGCGTCCGAGACCCCGATCCGCGCCGGACTGGCCGGCGGGCCGGCTGTGGCAGCCGGATCCGTCACCCGGCTGCGGCGCGCCGTCCCTCATGAGTCTCCACCCATGGAGCAGAGCTGGGCGCAGAGGGTCTCACCGGCCCATCGCTCCCAGCGCTCACGCGGCCAGCCCCGCTCCTGCACGAACAGCAGGTACAGCTCGGGGCTGAGCAGGCCGTACAGCAGGTCGGCCATCTCCCCCACCGGCACATCCACGCGTGCGCCCGGCTTGGCGGCGAGTGCCTCGGCCGCGTTCTGGTGGACGATGAAGCGCGGGTCGACGTCGTGCGGCCACAGGGCGGCGACCTCGGGGTCGCTCGCGACCGCCGCGTCCAAGACCCTGCCGATCGGCGCGACCCGCTCCAGGATCGAGGTCGTGCCCGCGACGTAGGCACGCAGCATGTCGGGGGCGGTGCCGGCGGCGAGTGCGCCGGTGTACCACGGCCGGTCCATCGTGGCCACCGGCTCGTCGTCACCGGCGATCGTGACATCGACCAGTTCTTTCAGCAGGGCGCGCTTGTTGCCGAAGACGAAGTAGATCGTCTGTACCGCCACTCTCGCCCGGTCGGCGACGTCCTGCAGGTTCGTCGCGCCATATCCGTCCTGCACGAACAGCTCGAGCGCCGCCTCCAGGATGCGCCGGCGCGTTTCCTTTGCCTTCTGGGCTCGCTTGCTGGGCTGTTTGACATCACTCATGGCTAGAGTCTATCTCTAGATACATTCACTAGAAGTGAACTCTAGAGAGAGAGTCCAGCTATGCCGATCATCAGCGTCACCCGCTTCCAGGCCGATCCCGCTGACGCCGACCAGGTTCGTACCCGGCACGCAGCTCTGGTCGATGCGGCCAGAGCCGCGCTGCCCGGCCTCACCGAGGCGCGCCTCGGCCGGCTCAACGACGAGACGTGGGTCGGCGTCTGGCGTTGGGATTCGGCCGCCAGCCTGCAGGCGGCCCGCCAGACACTGCCCGGCACCGACGCGGGCACCGCGGCGTTCGCGGTGGCCCGCGAGGTCACCGCGGAGGACATCGAGGTTCTCGACGAGCTCTGACCGCCTGCCCCGGCCCCGGAACCCGGGGCCGGGCCTCCCCCGAACCAAGGACATGACATGATCGAGATCGACGCGTTGACCAAGGTGTACGGCTCGGCGCAGATCCGGGCGGTCGACGAGGTGTCGCTGCACATCCCCGCCGGATCGGTCTTCGGATTCCTGGGACCCAACGGCGCCGGCAAGACCACCACCATCAAGATGCTGGCCGGGCTGCTGACCCCCACCTCGGGCAAGGTCCGGCTGGGCGGCTTCGACGTGGCCAGGCAGCGCTCAGCCGCGATGGCGCAGTTCGGCGCCGTGCTGGAAGGCTCGCGCAACATCTACTGGAGCCTGTCGGCCTGGCAGAACCTGATGTACTTCGGCCGGCTGAAGGGGTTGCGCAAGGCCCGGGTCGCAGAGCGCGCCCGCGATCTGCTGACCGATCTGGGGCTGTGGGAGCGCCGCGACGACAAGGTCGGCGGCTTCTCGCGCGGCATGCAGCAGAAGGTCGCGATCGCCGCCGCTCTCATCGCCGACCCGCCGATCGTGCTGCTGGACGAGCCGACACTCGGCCTCGACGTGGAGGCCACCCGCACCGTCAAGAACTGGATCACCGAGCTCGCCCGCGAACTGGGCACCACCATCCTGATCACCACGCACCAGCTCGACGTGGCCCAGGAACTGTGCGACCGAGTTGCCGTCATGCGCAAAGGGCGGCTCGTCGCCGACCTGCCCACACAACAGCTGCTGGCGAGCTTCCGCGAACGCGACAAGTACGAGATCCGCGTCGAAGGAACGGCGCCACCCGGGCTCGACGCCGTCACCCGCGACGGCGTCACCACGATCAGCGTGCGGGTGAGCGACCCGCACGAGGTGTACGACCTGGTCCAGCACCTGCGCACGCAGGGGGCCGTCCTGGAGTCGCTGACCCAGGTGCAGCCCGGCCTGGAGGATGTGTTCCTCGCCCTGGTGAACGAGTCGTCCCATGCTGCTTGACGTCTTGGGCGCGGAGGTCGGCAAGGGCCTGCGCGTGCAGCTGGCCCACCCGATCGGACACGTCATCACGCTGCTGATCAGCACCACCATGTACCTCGGACTGCAGTTCGTGCTTGGCCAGGGCGAGCTGCGCCAGGATCTGCTGCCGCAGACGCTGGTCGCGATCGGCGGCTACTGGTTCCTGCAGTACGCCGCTCTGGTGATGGTGGCCGACCTGATCGAGGAGAAACGCACCGGCACCTTCGCCCAGGCGCAGATGACCCCGGCGCCGCCGTGGCTGCCGATGCTCGGCCGGCTGATCACCGCCTCGGTGTTCGGCCTGGCCGTGGCCGCCGTCGCCGCGCTCGTCCCGATGCTGGTGGCCGGAATCGCGATCCCGCTGCGCTGGGCGGCGCTGGCGCCGGCCCTGCTGCTCGGGGTGAACGTGCTGGCCTTCACGTTCCTGCTGGCGGCCCTCGCGCTCGTCTCCCCGATGATCGGCGCCATGCAGTCGCTGTTCACCGCACTGGTGCTGCTGCTCAACGGGTCGTTCCTGCCGCTCGCCTTCTATCCGGACTGGCTGGCCGTCCTGGCCAGGGTCCTGCCCACCACGCTGGGCATCGAGGCGCTCACCCAGACGCTGTTCCAGGGCCGGACCCTGGCCGAGGTCTGGAGCGGCGGCACCCTGCCCTGGCTGCTCGCCCACACGCTCGCGCTCATCGCCGCTGGCGGCCTGCTGTTCGTCCGCAACCACCGCCGAGCCCTGCAGGAGACGTCATGATCTTCGCCCGCGGATTCGCCGCAGAAGTCCGTAAGGGCCTGCTCAACCTCGCCGCCGGATGGCGCCAGGTCCTCATCCAGATGATCACTTTCCCGCTGTTCTACCTGCTCATCGTGCTGTTCATGGGACGCGGGCAGCTGCGCGCGGACCTGCTGCTGCCGGTACTGCTCGGCATGGTGGCGCTGACCTTCATCCACGAGCAGGTCAACCGGGTGTTCTGGAGCTACCTGGGCGACATCCAGTCCGGCGTACTGGAACAGACCTACCTGACCCCGCTGCCCTCGGCCGCGCTCATCCTCGGTCGCCAGGTCGCCGCCGTGATCTCCGCCCTGCCCACCGCACTGGCCGTCCTGACCACCGGCGCGGTCACCATCACCATCCAGGGCGGGCAGTTGCCCTTCGACGCGCAGGTGATCGTGCCGCTGGCCGCCATCGCGCTGGGCACCTGCGGCCTGGCTCTCATCTTGTGCGGGCTGACCCTGGTGTTCAAACGCATCGAGATCATCACCCAGCTGTCCGTGGCCGTCTACGCCATCGCCGGCGGCACCCTGGTCCCCCTGGCCGCCATGCCCGACCCGATCGCCTTTCTCAGCCGGCTCCTGGTCCCCATCGCGCCCGGCATCGAGGCGATGCGCGACATCCTGCTCGGCGGACATTCCCTGGCCGCCCTCCCGACCGGCTGGGGTCTCGCCTGGCTGCTGGCCCAGCCACTGCTCATCACCACCGCCGGGGTGGTCCTGTTCAACCGGCTCGAACACCTCGCCCGACGCCGCGGCACCCTCGGCCGCTACTAGGGCCTGTTTCAGAAGTCGGGTGAGGAGTCTCGGCTGAGGGCTGCGTGTGCTCGAGATGCCTGAGCAGTCCATATGGTGACGTCGGTAGCGA
>NZ_JBFAMX010000595.1:0-6344 GCF_040659615.1 Nonomuraea sp. NPDC049784 | reverse complement strand
GGCCGGGGTGTAGAAGGCGGGGATGCCGGCGCCGCCCGCGCGCAGCCGCTCCGCCAGGCTGCCCTGCGGGGTCAGCTCCACCTCCAGCTCCCCTGCCAGGTACTGCCGGGCGAATTCCTTGTTGTCGCCGATGTACGAGGCGGTCACGCGTGCGATGCGCCCGGCCGCCAGCAGGACCCCCAGGCCGCCGCCGTCCACTCCGCAGTTGTTCGACACCACGCCGATCCCGGTCACGCCGGTGTTGTGAAGAGCCTGGATCAGCACGTTGGGGATGCCGCTGAGGCCGAAGCCGCCGACCGCGAACGACGCGCCGTCACGCACGCCCGCCAGCGCCTCCTCGGCGGTCGCGACCACCTTGTCTCTCCGCACGACGCTCCATTCACCCGAGAGTGTTCGCATAGTGAACATTAGTTCACTATTGTGATGTCGAGTATGCGTACGGGACCGCGTTCATGTCAAAGTCCTTGATCGAGCGGAGGAGGGCCGGATGGAGGCCGCAGGGACCCTGGAGCGCGGCCTGACCGTGCTGAGGGCACTCGTCGCCGACCCGGCCGGGCCCATGCCCGCAGGCGGGACGGCCGGCGAGGCTCACGGTGCCGCGCCGCCGCGCGCCGGGCGGTCGCGCTCCGGGCGGGTGCGCGCCACCGACCTCGTGCGCGCCACCGGCCTGGCCAGGTCGACCGTCGACCGCGTCCTGGCCACGCTGGCCCACCTCGGCTATGTCCGCGCCGAGGGGCGCGACATGCTGCCGGCGCCGCCCCTGATGGAGCTGGGCGAGGCGTACCTCGCCTGCGGCGGCCTGCGCGACCTCCTCGCGCCCCTGGCGGAGCGGCTCGCGGAGGAACTGGACGAGTCCGTGTCGCTGGCCGTCGAGGACGGCGACGGGGTACGTTTCATCGGCCAGTTCACCCGGCGGCGCACCATGTCGGTCGCCTTCCGGGCCGGCGACCTGCTGCCCGCCGCCCGCTGCGCGGCCGGCCTGGCCCTGCTCGATCCGTCGGCGCCGTGGGCCGAGGACGACCAGCTCATCGAGCCGGGCCTGATCGCGGTCGCGGTGCCCGTACGGGACCCGGAGGGAAAGGCGGTCTGCGCGGTGAGCGTCGTCAGCCACACCAGCAGGCACACCGCCGCCAGCCTGCGCGACTACGCACTCCCCCAGCTACGCAAAACGGTCGCGGACATGGAGGCGGCCCTGTCCGAGCCGGCGCCCCTGCCCCGCCCGGATTCCGCCGCCTCGCATCTCGCGCGAGAGCTTCCAGCGACCGAGCCGCCTCCGCGAAGTGGAGGCCATGGACACCGTGCCGCCAAGGACGAGCTGGGCGCGGGATTCCTGCAGTCACTGGCGCGCGGCCTGGCCGTACTGGTGTCACTCGGCTCGGCCCGCGGTGGTCTGAGCCTGGCCGACGCAGCCAAGGCCACCGGGCTCCCCAGGGCCACCGCGAGGCGGTCGCTGCAGGTCCTGGAGCGGCTGGGCTACGTCACCCCCCACGACTCGCGCTTCGCGCTGCTGCCCAAAGTGATGGAGCTGGGCTACGCCTCTCTGTCGGAGCGCACCTTCGGCGAGGTCGTGCAGCCGCACCTGGCCGACCTGGTGGCCCGGGTCCACCAGTCGGCCTCGGTCGGGGTGCTGTCCGGCGACGACGTCCTGTACGTGGCGCGCGTGCCCACGGCGAGCATCATGACCGTCAACATCACGGTCGGCACCCGCTTTCCCGCGTACGCCACCTCGATGGGCCGGGTGCTCTTGGCCGATCAGCCCCAGGAGCGCCTGGCAGCCATCGCGCCGGAGCCGCTGACCCGCCACACGATCACATCACCCGCCGAGTTGCGAGCCGCCGTCCGGCAGGCCACCGAAGACGGCTACGCGCTGGTGGACCAGGAACTGGAGGAGGGAGTGCGATCGATCGCCGTGCCGGTCCGCGGCCGGGACGGGCGGGTGGTCGCGGCCGTCAACGTCGCCACCCACGCCAGCCGCGCGAGCCGCGCCGGCCTGCTCCGCGACGTGCTTCCCGCCCTGGCAGAGACCGCTGCCAGGATGGCGGCCGACCTGCGGCACATCCCCGCCGAACCGTGACATGGATGGCCGCGGCCGCTCAGAAGGTCACTCGCGTACGCCCGTCGCCCCCCTCGGTGGTGCGATAAGGCCGTACATGACCAGGGCGGAGAGCGCGATCGAGATTATCGACCAGATGGGGAAGGCCGCCATGAAGGCGAAGTGGCCGATCATGGCGAGCCCTGCCAGGACGACCCCGCCCACGCGGGCCCACATCTGCCCGGCCAGCACGCCGAGCCCGATGGCGAACAGCAGGACGCCGAATGCCAGCCAGATCACGCCCCATGCGGTGTAGTTCCACACCAGCAGCCGCCCGGGTGTGACGAAGAAGCGCGTGTTGACGAGGGCGATGATGCCTTCGATGATGTTGAAGACGCCCAGCACCATGGCCAGCGTTCCGGCGAATCCCAGCCAGCCGGAAAAGCCGGCACCAGGGTGAAATGCCCGTCCGAACGGTGACGTTGACGACGTCATGATCGTCTCCCTTCCCCGAGTTGAACCTCCGGGTCGCGATGCATCCATGCCCGAAATGTCCGACTGCAACAATCCCCTCGGCAAAGCTATGTCTCCGCATCGGCAAAGGCGGCCACAAAACATGATGCGACCACCCAAGAGCCCCTTTTTTGCCAATTTTTCCAGAAAAAGTAGACACCCTTGACCGACATATAGGTTTCAAAAACGACAAAGTTCATTTAAATGCATTCACCGAATAATGTGGGTTCTGGAGGCTCGGCCACCAGTGGCGCGGTGATCCGAGCGCCTGAGCCGTTGGAGCATTCATGACCATGACCGCACCGATCGTTTCGTTCCGGTTGCCCTCGGAGCTCAACAGCTTCGTCGGCCGGCGGCACGAGATTGCCGAGGTCAAGCGGCTGCTGTCCGAAGCCAGGCTGGTGACCCTCGTCGGTGTGGGCGGCGTCGGCAAGACGCGCCTGGCACTGAGAGCCGGCTACGACCTGCGGCGCAGCTTCCACGACGGGGTGTGGCTGGTCGAGCTCGCGGCGCTGGAGAGCCCCGAGCTGCTCCTGCAGACGGTGACGGAGTCCCTGGAGATCCAGGACCGTTCCGTACGGCCGTCCATCGAGGTGCTCATCGACCACCTGCACGACAAGCACCTTCTCCTGATCCTCGACAACTGCGAGCACCTGCTGGAGCACTGCGCCAGGATGGCGGAAACGCTCATGCGCACCGTGCCCGGACTGCGGATCCTGGCCACCAGCCGGCAGTCGCTCGGCGTCGTCGGAGAGCAGACGATGCCCGTGCCGACGCTGCCCATGCCGGATAGCAACGGCTCGCGCCCTTCCACCGAGTCACTGAAGCAGTTCGACGCGATACGACTGTTCGCCGAACGGGCCCAGGCCGTGCTCCCGGGATTCGAGGTGACCGAGGCCAACCAGGAGGCCGTGGCGCGCATCTGCCACCGTCTTGACGGCATCCCACTGGCGATCGAGCTGGCGGCCGTGCGGCTGCGGGCGATCTCCGTCGAGCAGCTGCTGACCCGGCTGGACGACCGGTTCCGGCTGCTCACGATGGGCGCGCGCACGGCCATGCCCCGCCAGCAGACGCTGCGGGCGCTGATCGACTGGAGCTACGGCCTGTGCACCGATCAGGAGCGGCTGCTGTGGGCCCGTCTCTCGGTGTTCTCCGGCGGTCTCGACCTGGAGGCGGCCGAGCAGGTGTGCTCGGGGGACGGCATCCTCCCCGATGAGGTCGTCGACCTGGTGGTCGGCCTGGTGGGCAAGTCGGTGCTGGCCCGCGAGGAGCACGAGACGACGGTGCGCTACCGGCTGCTGGAGACGATCCGCCAGTACGGCCGCGAACGGCTGCGAGAGTCGGGCGAGGAGGCGGAGCTGAAGGCCCGGCACCGCGACTGGTGCCACGACCTCGTGAGCCGCGCGCAGCGCGAATGGTTCGGCCCTCACCAGGTGGCCTGGTTCATGCGCCTGCACACCGAGCACGGCAACCTCCGCACGGCGCTCGACTACTGCCTCACGACGCCGGGCGAGGCGGAGCGCGGCCTGGCCATCGCCACGGCGCTGCGGTTCTACTGGATCGCGGCCGCCTCGCTGCGCGAAGGGCGCACGTGGCTCGACCGCCTGCTCTCCGCCGGCGCCGAGCCGACTCCCGCCCGCGCCGGCGCTCTGTGCCTCAACGCGCGGCTGGCGGTCCTGCAGAGCGACTTCGCGCCGGCCGCGGAGATGCTGGACGAGTGCCACGGCCTGAGCACGAAGCTCGGCGACGCGGGGATCCTCGCGGGCGCCGCGTACGTCTCCGGCCTCGCGGCCCTGATCCAGCGCGACTTCACCGGCGCGGTGACCTTCCTCGGCGCGGCGGTCGAAGGCCACCGCGAGGCGGGCGAGGACATGGGCATGGTGAACGCGCTGATGTATCTCGCCACCGCCCACTCGCTGCTCGGCCACTTCGATCAGGCCGAGGCCCAGTACAAGGAGTGCCTGGCAGTCTGCGAGGCGCGCGAGGACCACTGGTTCAGGTCGTACACGCTATGGGTGTACGGGATCGAGCTGTGGCGGCAGGGCGACACGGCCGGGGCGGTCGAGATGGAGCGCGAGGCCATCCGGCTCAAGCGGCCCTTCGACGACCGTCTGGGCATCGCCCTGTGCATCGAGGCGCTGGCGTGGATGGCCGCCGACGGCACGGCCGAGCGCGCTGCGGTGCTGTTCGGCGCCTCGCAGGAGAGCTGGCGGTCGTTCGGCGCTCCCCTGCTCAGCTACCTGTCCGGCTACCACGACGCCTCCGAGGCGCGGGCGCGGGAACGCCTCGGCGGGCGCGCGTTCGAGACCGGCTTCCGCAAGGGCACCGAGCTCACCTCCGCCGAGGCGATCGCGTACTCCATGTGCGAGACCGTCCAGGTGGCCGAGCCGGCGCGCGAGGCGGCCTCACCGCTCACCCGCAGGGAGCTGGAGATCGCCCAGCTCGTCGCGCAGGGCATGACCAACAAGGCGATCGCGTCCACGCTGGTGATCGCCCAGCGCACGGCGGAGGGGCACGTCGAGCACATCCTGAACAAGCTCGGGTTCAACTCCCGGGCTCAGATCGCGGCCTGGGTAGGTGAGCAGGGGCAGCCCCTTCCCGGGAGGTCTCCATGAAGGCCCGCGGCGGTCTACTGACCGACAAATCAAGCTTTGTCGGTCGGACGCATGAGCTGTCCGCGGTACGGAAGATGCTGGGCAGGGCCCGGCTGCTCACCTTGACCGGCGTGGGCGGCGTCGGCAAGACCCGGCTGGCGCTCAAGGCGGCGGAGCTCCTGCGGGACACATACCAGGACGGCGTCGAGGTGGTCGAGCTGACCACGCTGGAGACCGGCGACCTGCTCGAGTCGGCGGTCGCCACGGCGCTGGGGCTGCGCGACGGGCGCCCCGACCTCATGACCGTGCTGCTGGACTATCTGTCGGGCCGCCGGATGCTCCTGGTCCTGGACAACTGCGAGCATCTGAGCGCGGTCTGCGCCCCGTTCGTGGAGCGGCTGCTGCGCGCCGCCCCTCGCCTGCAGATCCTGGCGACCAGCAGGCAGACGCTACGGGTGTACGGCGAGCAGGTGCTGTCGGTCCCTCCCTTGCCCCTCCCTAGCCCGGGGGCCACCCTGCGGGAGATCGCCCGCCAGGACTCCGTACGCCTGTTCATCGAGCGCGCGACGGGTGTCGTGCCCGGTTTCGCGCTGCAGCCGGACAACATGGCGTCCGTGGCGCGGCTCGTGCAGCGCCTGGAGGGGATCCCCTTGGCGATCGAGCTGGCCGCGGTACGGCTGCGCACCCTGCCGCTCGAACAGCTGGCTCGCGAGCTGGACGAGCGGTTCGACGTACTGGTCGCGAAGGCTCCCGCCGCGCTCCCCCGCCACCAGACGCTGCGCGCGACCATCGACTGGAGCTTCCGCCTCTGCTCGACCGGCGAGCGGCGGCTGTGGGCCCGGCTGGGGATGTTCCCCGGCGGGGCCGACCTGGAGACGGCGGAGGCGGTGTGCTCGGGCGAGGGCATCGACCGCCTCGACGTGCTCGATCACCTGGCCGGGCTGGTGGACAAGTCGGTCCTGATCAGGGACGGGGCCCGGTACAGCATGCCGGAGAGCCTGCGCGCGTTCGGCTGCGAGCAGGTGCCGCCCTCCGAGATGCGGCAGCTGCGCCGGCGTTACGTCGATCATTACCGGAACCTGGTGGAGGAGCACCGGGTCGACGAGATGGGTCCCGAGCAGCTGGAGCGATACCTGCTGCTGCAGCGGGAGCTGCCCAACATCCGCGCCGCCCTCGAAGCGTGTCTGAGCGAGCCGGCGCTGGCT
>NZ_JBFAMX010000594.1:0-6364 GCF_040659615.1 Nonomuraea sp. NPDC049784 | reverse complement strand
CGACATCCCCAACCCGTACTCGCTGGGCAAGCTGTGGGGCATCGGCTGGATCATCGACGAGTGGAGCGGACACAAGGTCATCTCCCACGGCGGCAGGGCGCTCGCACCGTCGACGCCTACCAGCAGCAGGCTGCCCAGTGCCGACCCCACCAGCCCGCCGGCGATCGCGGTCGTCTGCTTCATCCGCCGGGCCAGCGCCGGCGCGGCCATGGTGCCGACCGCCACGCCCAGGCCCATTGGTGCGAACAGCACCGCCGACGCGACCGGTGAGAAGCCCAGCACGCTCTGCAGGTACTGGGTCACCAGCAGGCCCGTACCAGCCATGGCGATGCCTGCGAAGACCAGCCCGATGAGTACGGCCGTGAACGGGCGGTTGCGGAACAGCCGCAGGTCCAGCAGCGGCGTCCGCAGCCGGAGTTGCCGGCGTACGAACAGCGATCCGATGGCTGCGCCGACGACGAGGGCCACCGCCGGCACGACTGGCACGCTCTCGACGGTCAGTTGCTTGATGCCGTAGACCATCAACAGCACCGCCACGAGCGACAGCCCGACGCCGGCCAGGTCCAGCCGGCCGGCCTGGTCGCTGCGGAACTCCGGCAGCAGGAACGGGCCGGCGAGCAGCAGCAACGCCATCGCCGGCACGGCGACCAGGAACACCGATCCCCACCAGAAGTGCTGGAGCAGGAATCCGGCGAGTACGGGCCCGAGCGCGCCGCCGGTGAACTGGCAGGTCGCCCAGATCGCGATGGCCTGCCCGCGCTGCCGTTCGTCGCGGAACATGTTGGTGATCAAGGCAAGTGTGGACGGTGCCAGGGTCGCGCCGGCGACACCCAGCAGCGCACGCACGACGATCAGCATCAGCGGGCTGACCGCGAAGGCGGCCACGACCGACAGCACCGCGAACGCCGCTCCGCCGATCATCAGCAGCCGGCGGCGGCCGATTCGATCGCCGAGCGTACCCATCGTGATGACCAGGCCGGCCACCATGAATCCGTAGCTGTCACTGATCCACAGCTGCTGGACGTTGGTGGCCCCCAGGTCGGCGCTCAGCCGTGGGAGCGCGAGGAGCAGCGCCGTCATGTCCATCGCGACGAGCAATGTCGGCAGCATGAGGACGCCCAGTCCCAGCCACGCCCGGTTGACTCGCATATCCGAAACTTCCTGTTCTCTCGACGTTTCGCCGGTTGGTCGGAGCGGCCGCGAACTTCTTGACATCGGTACGGACGGAAATCTCGGTGGGGCGTCACCAGAAATGACGACCTCGCGGACCGGGCGATGCGACGGCGAAAAAGCTCGTGCGAACGTTCGGGCGGGGGATGTCAAGACGACGGCGGCGGCTCCGACCAACCGGTCGAAGGGCCCCGCCGGGGCTCGCGAACCACGAGGAGTACGGGATGAAGTTCCTGATCAGCCTGCATATCAACCCGGCCGTGCTGGACGCGCTGACGGACAAGGAGAAGGCGGCGATCGGCGACGGCCACGGCAAGTTCATCGAGGCGCTGAAGGAGGCCGGCGAGCTGATCACCACGCAGGCGCTGGTCGACCCGTCACAGGCCGCTGTGGTGTCCGTACGCAACGGCCAGCCGGTGGTGACCGACGGACCTTTCCTGGAGTCCAAGGAGTATCTGGGCGGCTTCTACCTGATCGACTGCGAGAACAAGGAGCGGGCGATCGAGCTGGCAGCGCAGATCCCGGACACCGCGATCGAGGGGCTGGGGGTCGAGGTGCGGCAGGTGATGTTCGCTGACGGACAATTGGAGGCATGACAGCATCAGTCATCGAGGACCTGCTGCGTGAGCTCACGCCGCAGGTCCTCGGCACGTTGGTACGCCGGCACGGCCAGTTCGAAGGGTGCGAGGACGCCGTACAGGAGGCCGTACTCGCCGCCACCGTGCAGTGGCCGGCCGAGGGAGTGCCGGACAACCCGCGCGGCTGGCTGGTGACTGTCGCGTCCCGGCGGCTCATCGACCAGATGCGCAGCGACCATGCGCGCCGCGAGCGGGAGTCGGCCACGGCCACCGAAGTGGTGCCCGAGGACGTACCGGACACCGACGACACGCTCGTCCTGCTGTTCCTGTGCTGCCATCCGACGCTGACCGCGGCCTCCCAGACCGCCCTGACGCTGCGCGCGGTCGGCGGCCTGACCACTGCCGAGATCGCCCGCGCGTTCCTGGTGCCGGAGGCCACGATGGCGGCCAGGATCAGCCGGGCCAAGCAGCGCATCAAGGCCGCCGGCAGCTCGTTCAGCCTGCCGGACGGCGCGGAGCGCGAGGAGCGGCTGCGGGTCGTCCTGCACGTGCTCTACCTGATCTTCAACGAGGGATACACCGCCTCCTCGGGCAGCGAGTTGCACCGCGCCGACCTCGCGCACGAGGCGATCCGGCTGGCCAGGATGGTGCACGCGCAGCTGCCCGAGGACGGTGAGGTGGCCGGACTGCTCGCGCTGATGCTGCTGACCCACGCCCGCCGGGAGGCACGTACGACGGCGGCCGGCGACCTGGTGCCGCTGGACGAGCAGGACCGTGAGAAGTGGGACCACGCGCTGATCGACGAGGGCACGGAGCTGGTCAAGGCGTCGCTGGCCAGCCCGGCGCTGGGGCCTTACCAACTGCAGGCCGCCATCGCCGCCACGCACGCCGACGCGGTCACGGCCGAGGAGACCAACTGGCCGCAGGTGCACGCGCTCTACCTGATCCTGGAACGGATCGCGCCCAACCCGATGGTCACCCTCAACCGGGCGATCGCGCTCGCCGAGACCGAGGGCCCGCAGGCCGGGCTGGCCCTGCTGGCCACCTTGGACAGTGATGAGCGGATGACCGGGCATCACCGGCTGCTGTCCGTACGGGCGCATCTGCTGGAGGAGACCGGCGACACCGCCGGGGCGTACGAGCACTACCGGCGCGCCGCGAAGGCCACCGCCAGCATCGCCGAGCAACGCTACCTGGAGTCCCGGGCCAGCCGCGTCACCAACCTGCCAGGCAAGAACAGCTAACGCGTGCCCTCGCGGCGCCCCGCGTGCACCGCGATCGCCTGGATCAGCAGCTCGAGGCCGAACTCGAACTCCGCCTCGTGGTCGCAATGATCCAGCAGCGGCGCCAGCGAGCTGACCTCGGGGAACAGCGCCGGATCGACGCTCTCGGCCTTGACCATGCGGTTGTGGAGTGGCGCGAACGTGGGCGTCACCCCGACCTCCCGCAGCAGCGAGCCCACGATGTACGCGATGAAGATCCGCAACATCCTCACCGCGTCCGCCCCGTCGAACCCGGCGCTGCGCAGCGTCGCCAGCGCCCGCTCGACCGGCAGCAGCCCGGCCGTGGAGTGGAGCTGGCGACTGACCACGAGCATGGTCGAGCGAGGGTGGTCGTGCGCGATCTGCCGGAACGCCCGCGCCTGCATGCGCACCCGATCGGTCCAGTGGGCGTCGGGGGCGTCGGTGAACTCGATCTCGCTCAGCACCGCCTCGGCCACCCCGTTGAGCAGGGCGTCCTTGTTGGGCACGTGGTTGTAGAGGGACATCACGCCGACGCCGAGCTCGGCCGCTATGCGCCGCATGGAGACCGCGTCGGCGCCCTCACGCTCGATGAGGTCGATGGCCGCCGCGACGATGCGGCCCCGCGACAGTGGCTCCGTGGGCATAACTCATTCTATTGACTCACGTACGGCGTACGTGCAAGTCTCACAACGTGGACGTACGGTGTACGTAAGCCCCCCTCGGAGGTCCGATGTCGACGCACGATCTCTACACCATCCCCACAGAGCTCTCCACCTGGGACGTCGAAATGTCCGGCGCGAGCCGGTTCACCTGGGAGTACGACGACGGCAGGGATCGAATGTTGTCGTTGTACCAGAAGGGCAAGGACAAGCAGTGGGACTCGACCAAGCGCATCGACTGGGACCTTGAGGTCGATCCGTACAACGTCCTCGGCATCCCCGACCAGACCATCGCCATCTACGGCACCCCGCTCTGGGAGCGGATGAGCGAGAAGACCCGTAACGACGTACGCCTGCACGGCGCGGCGTGGCAGTTCTCCCAGTTCCTGCACGGCGAGCAGGGGGCGATGATCTGCTCGGCCAAGATCGTGGAGTCGGTCCCGGATCTCGACTCGAAGTTCTACGCGGCCACGCAGACGATGGACGAGGCCCGCCACGCCGAGACGTACGCGCGCTTCCTCCAGGAGAAGGTGGGCCTGGCGTACCCGATCAACGAGCACCTCAAGGCCCTGCTGGACAGCACGCTGAGCGACTCGCGCTGGGACATGCCCTATCTCGGCATGCAGGTGTTGATCGAAGGGCTGGCGCTGGCGGCGTTCGGGGTGATGCGCGACATCACGACCAAGCCGCTGCCCAAGCAGATCCTCGCGTACGTGATGCAGGACGAGGCCAGGCACGTGGCCTTCGGCCGGATGGCGCTGCGCGACTACTACCGGAACCTGTCGGAGACCGAGCTGCGCGAGCGCGAGGACTTCGTCATCGAGGGCTGCTACCTCATGCGCGACCGGCTACGCGGCCGCGAGACCTGGGAGAACCTGGGCCTGTCGAAGTCCGAGGTCGAGGAGGCCATGGAGGCCACGGACCAGTCGGACTACCTGAAGCTGTTCAGGTCGCTGCTGTTCAGCCGGATCGTGCCGTGCGTGAAGGACATCGGGCTGTGGAGCCCGCGGTTGCAGCAGGCGTACGCGGAGATGGGCGTGCTGGAGATGGCCGGCCAGTCTCTGGAGGCGCTGATGCGACAGGACGAGGAGATCGCCGACAAGCTCGACGAGGAGCGGTTCGCGCAGGAGGAGGCCGAGCGGCACACCGAGGTGGCGGAGACCATCGAGCTCGGCGGGTCCTGATTCCCGGCGGCCCGCCGGTGGCCGGGCGGCGATCACCGGCGGGCGCCGCGAGCCCTAATCGCGAGGCAGCCGCAGGACCATCCGGGTGTGCGGCCCCCCGTCCCCCACTTCCAGCGTCCCCCCGTGGGCTCTGGCGATGTCGCGGGCGATCGGGAGCCCCAGCCCGGTGCCCCCACTGTCCCGTACCCGGGCCTGGTCGAGCCTGGTGAACCGCTCGAACACCCGCTCCCGCATCTCCACGGGAATGCCCGGCCCGTCGTCCAGCACCTCCACCACGACCTGGTCCGCCTGGCCCCGCGCGGAAACCCACACTCGGGAGTCCCCGTACTGGTCGGCGTTGGACAGCAGGTTCGTCAGCACCCGGGCGAGCCGCAACCGGTTCCCCCGGACAAAGAGCCCCCGCTCCACATCCATGGTCAGAGGCAACCGGCAGGGCCGCCGCACGATCTCCTCCTCGACCAGCCGCCCCAGGTCGATCCGCTCCTTCGCCGCCTCCGCCCCGGCGTCCAGCCGGGCCATCAGCAGCAGGTCGTGCACGATGTCCGACAGCCGCTGCACGTCCTTGAGCGCCGCCCGCCAGTCCGCCTCGTCCGGGTTCGCGAGGCCTCCCTCCAGCCGCACCATGAGCCCGGTGATCGGTGAGCGCAGCTCGTGGGAGGCGTCCGAGACGAAGCGCCGGTTCCGTTCCGCGGCGTCCTCCAGCCGCGCCAGGGTGTCGTTGACCGTGGCGGCCAGCTCGGCGACCTCGTCCCGCGTGCCGGGCACGTCGATGCGCCGGCTCAGGTCCTGGGCACTGATGCGTTCCAGCCCCGACCGGATCCGCTCCACGGGGGCCAGCACCCGGCCGACGCCGTACCAGGCGCCCCATCCCATCAGCGCCACCAGCACCACCGCCGAGCCGGACAGGAGCAGGGGCAGGAACGGCGATCTCAGCAGGAACGGCTCGCGCAGGGCCGCGTAGGCGACGGCGGGCCCGTACACGCTGGCGGGGTTGCTCGTTCCCACCACGACCATGCACCCATCGGGCAGGCACACCCGGTCCTCGACCCGCGAGTCGCCGCCGGTGGGCCGGGCCCGGGTGATGGGCGGCCGGCCGGCGAGTGTCGCGTTGGCGGCCACGACGTGCCCGCCGCGGTCCACGACCTGCATGATGAACACGCCCTGCCTGGGCGGGATCGGGCCGGTGAACCGCTGCCTGCCGATGGCCGTGGAGAGGTGGCGGCTGGCGTCGCCGGCCTGATCTACCAGGTCGGACCGCGCCATCACGGGATACGTCAGCAAGATCGCCAGAACCCCGGCGAAGACGATGGCGCCGAACACCACCACCGTCGCGATGGTCATCCGGGCCCTGATGGAGAGGCCGAACACCATGGTCGTACTGTGTCACGGACCGCACAAACCGCAGGTAAAACGGCATACGCCGTCAGCCGTGGACGCGCCGCCGGTGCAGCTCGTGGACCTCCTCGGCCAGCTCCGGCACCGGGCCCTCGACCACCACGCCGGGGGCGACCTCGTGGATCGGGAGCGTG
>NZ_JBFAMX010000593.1:0-6372 GCF_040659615.1 Nonomuraea sp. NPDC049784 | reverse complement strand
GCAGACCGTGTTCGCCGCGGTGGCGGCCCACATGCACGGGCCCATCACCGGGTGTTGCACGACGAAACGCCAGCCTTCGCGGATCATCGCGCGCACCGGTGGCCAGCGGTCGGGGGCCTCGGCGCGGCGTTCAGGCAGGGTCCGCAGCAGCAGGGCTGAGACAAGGTAGCTGGCCGCGTCGACGAGCAGGGTGGGCACCACCCCGAGCACCTGAACGATGAGACCGCCAACCGACGGCCCACCGAGCTGAGTAGTGGCGTGGGTGCCGGACGTCAGGCTGTTACGGGACTGCAACTGCTCGTTGCTCACGATCGACGGCAGGAAGGTCGAGTTGGCAACGTCGAAGATGACGTTCGCGAAACTGATCACGAGAGCCACGATCACCAACTGGGCGACCGTCAGCCGGTCCAGCCACCAGGCCAGCGGGATGGAGATGACCGCCGCCGCGCGGGCCAGGTCGGCGACGACCTGAACCCTTCGCATGGGGAGTCGCTGCACCACCACCCCGGCGGGCAGGCCTATCACGATCCAGGCGACGTAACCGGCGGCGGCGATCAGGCCCATCTCGAACGCGGAGGCGTCGAGCACCGTCAAGGCCGTCAGCGGCAGCGCCACCGCGCCTACCGCCGAGCCGACCGCGCTGGTCGTGCCGGCCGTCCACCACCGCCAGAAGACGCCCGCCCCACCTCCACTGTCGATTCCCATTCCAGCGCCTCTCCCTAGGTAAGTTCCAGAATGGAACGCACTATACTGGAGTACGTGAAGCGCGCCGATCTGCCCGACTCCGACTGCGGTATCGCGCAAGCGCTCGGAGTGATCGGCGACTGGTGGACGTTTCTGGTAGTGCGGGACATCGCGGGCGGCACCACCCGCTTCGACAGCCTTCAGCGTGAGCTAGGCGTCAGCCGTCGAGCCCTGGCCGAACGCCTGGCCAGGCTCGTCGAACACGGGGTGCTCGAGAGGCGGCCCTATTCCGATCGCCCGCCGCGCTACGACTACGTGCTGACCACGAAGGGTGAAGGCCTGCTGCCGGCGCTCGTCGCCCTGCAGGATTGGGGCGCCAGACATGTGATGGGCGATGGGGCGTTGACCGCGACCAGCGAGGACGGGTCCGCCGAGAGCCGTCGTGTGCACGATCTGGTCAACCGGAAAATGCCGGATGTCGTGCTGGAACGACATGACGGCGAGCCGGTCGCGCCCAACGCACCGGGCGGCGTCTGGACTGTGCTCTACTTCTTCCCCGGCGCCTTTGCCCCGGGCACCCAGGGCTACCCGCCCGGTTGGGCCGACATCCCGGGGACGAAGGGTTGCACTTTGGAGGCTCTCACCTACGCGTCACGGTGTGCCGACTTCGAGGCGGCAGGTGCCACGATCCGAGGCGTGAGCACCCAGCGACCCGACCAGTTGGCCGCCTTCGTCACGCACGCGAGGTTGTCCTATCCCCTCCTGTCCGACCAGGACAGCAGACTCGCCGCTGGACTGCTGCTGCCGACCTTCCGGGCGGCCGGCATCGACCGCTTCAAGCGCCTCACCCTGTTGGTCGACCCCGACGCGATCATCCGGGCAGTGCAGTTTCCGATCAGCGATCCGGCCGGTTCAGTGGATGAGATGCTCGCCCTCGTCCGCAGTCGATGACAACGATCCGTGCGCGTTCGTCGC
Organism: Nonomuraea sp. NPDC049784; assembly: GCF_040659615.1. Taxonomy (NCBI): domain Bacteria; kingdom Bacillati; phylum Actinomycetota; class Actinomycetes; order Streptosporangiales; family Streptosporangiaceae; genus Nonomuraea; species Nonomuraea sp. NPDC049784. The sequence continues at coordinate 4,713 of NZ_JBFAMX010000593.1, read as the reverse complement.
CCATCTCCCGCCTGCTCTTCACCGTCGCCTACGAGCTGTACCTGCTCGCGCGTGTTGCAGGTCTCGCTGATGATGATCCAGTGTGGGAACAGGGCCGTGAGGGCGGAGGCGAGCATGTGGAAGATCCCGTTCTACCGGATCTCCGTTCTCACGTCTTGATCTCCCTAGGTCCTGATAACCGACGTTGGCCCTAACCCGGGGCCTTGATCTCCCCCTGCCTCCACTTGCCGTACGTCGACGTGTAGGTGGAGGAGAGCTCCGAACCACCGACCGAGGCACGCCAGGAGAGGACGAAGCTCTTGGGCCGGTTCGTGGTGTCGAGCTCGATGTTCCAGCTGATCCGCGTCCCCTTGAGCTGGCTCAGCTTCCAGTTCGCGGGCTCCGTGAGCCGCTCCTTGATGGGCGTCGGCGCCGAGCCCGCGTCGAGGCCGCCGGAGTACCGGCGGCCGGCTCCGCTGACTTGCGGCGTGTGCGCGACGAGATCGAGGATGACGCCGAGGCCGGACATGATGACGATCATGTCGATATAACCGCGGCCGTCGTATTCGGCGTCCCCGGCCAGGCGCTTGCCGTTGACGTACAGGTCGTCGGGGCCGGCGGGCGCCATGACGACCACGTCGACCGTGCCGATGTCCGGGGCGGCGACCTTCATGGAGAAGTCGCAGCTTCTCGTGCTGTCTCCCGCGTCGGGCTGGAACCGGATCCGCCCATGTGCCTCGGCCGCGAAGTCGCTCTGCGTCAGCCCGCCCTGGAACGTCATGTCCGCCATCGGCCACACCGAGATCGCGCTCTCTATGGCGATCGCGAGCTCCTGCCCGTGGGGGCCCGGCGGGCCGGCCGTCTCCTCCGCCGTCGCGGAGGCGCTCGCCGATCCCGACGGCGTGGTGGAGGTCGTCTTGTCGCCCGACCCGGTGGCCGGTAACCCGGTCACCGTCGCGCCGCGGCCTGACGACTGGGTCTGCGCGTCGCGCCACCACATCACGCCGCCCGTCGCGGCCGCCGCGACCGCGACCGCGCCCACCCCGAGCAGCACGGCCCGCCTCCCCACCCGCCCGTGCTCCGCCGCACCTCGGCCGGCGGCATCCGACTCGCCGGCACCGGGCTCGGGTCCGCCCGCAGGGCTCGGCGTGACGATGGCCCCTGGTGCGGAGGTGCGGTCGGAGTCCGGCGCGATGGCAGGCCCAGGCGCCGTAGCAGACCCCGGCGCCGTGGGGCGGTCAGGGGTCGGCGCGACGGCGGACTCGCCGAGGAGTTCCAGGAGCACTGTGCGGGCGGTGGGCCGCTGGGCGGGATCCTTGGCGAGGCAGCGTCGCACGATCCCGCGCAGCGGCTCCGCGAGGTCGCCCAGGTCCGGCTCGCCGTGCAGGATCCGGTACGCTACCGCCGGAAACGTGTCCCGGCCGAACGGCGGCCGCCCCGTCGCCGCGAACGTCATCGTCGAGCCCCATGAGAACATGTCCGACGCGGGCCCCACCGAGGTCTCCGAGAGCTGCTCCGGCGACATGTACGGCGGCGTCCCCGACGCCGAGCCCTTCGTCGCCGTGGCGTCCACCAGCCGGGCGATGCCGAAGTCGATCACCCGGGGGCCGTCCGGCCCCAGCAGTACGTTGGCCGGCTTGAAGTCCCTGTGCACGACCCCGGCCCGGTGGATGGCGGCCAGGGCGGTGACGGTGCCGATGGCCAGCCGGATCAGCGCGGCGCCGCGCACCGGCCCCGCCGCCGACAGGGCGGGGCCGTCGATGTACTCGCTGGCCACGTACGGCGGATCGTGGTCCAGGTCGGCGACGAGAACGCGGGCGGTGCAGAACTCGTCGACCATCCGCGCGGCGGCCAGCTCCCGCGCGAAGGTCCTGTCGATCCCGCCGGTCATCACCTTGACGGCGGCCTGCCCGCCGTCAGGCGACTCGCCGAGGTAGACGACGCCCTGCCCGCCCTGGCCGAGGCGGCCCACGATGCGGAACTCCCCCATCGCCGGGGGATCACCAGGACGGAGCGGACCGACTGCCACGCGTGCCTCACATGATCAGCTGTGGGGCAAGAGAGTACCTTACTCAGGGGTTCAGATCAGCGGCGGAGCGCTCGGCGAAGACGCGCATGGCCTTCGTGGTGATCGGGCCGGGAGCGACCGGCAGCTCCGTGTCGTCGACCAGCTTGATCGGCTGGACGTCGCGGGTCGTGGAGGTCAGGAACGCCTCCTCCGCCTCGTACAGCGCCGACAGCGGCACGTCCGCCTCCTCGGCGCCGCACCATTCGAGCACCAGCGCCCTGGTGACCCCGGCCAGGCAGCCCGACTCCAGCGTCGGGGTGAGCAGGCGTCCGTCGCGGACGATGAAGATGTTGGAGCCGGTGCCCTCGCAGAGGTTGCCCGCCAGGTTGCCGAAGATGGCCTCCCCGCCCCCGCGCTTCTTCGCGTACAGCAGAGCCTTGGCGTTGTCGCCGTACGAGGTGCTCTTGACTCCGGACAGGGCGCCGCGCTCGTTGCGCGGCCAGGGGACGACGGCGACGTTGGCGGTGGCCGGGAACGGCTTCTGCTCGTCCACGATGACGACGGAGGTGGTGCCCTGGTCGCCGCGGTCGGAGCCGAGCGGGCCCGGGCCACTGGTGTAGGTGACGCGGATGCGGCCGAGCGCCCACGCGGGCGCGACCGTCAGGAGCTTGGCGATGCCGTCGGCGATGGCATCGACGTCGGGCTCCGGCAGGTCCATGCGCTGGGCGGAGAGCGTGAGCCGGTCGAGGTGACGGGTGAGCGCGAACGACTGGCCGTTCACGATCTTGATGGTCTCGAAGACACCGTCGCCGACCATGAGCCCATGATCGAAGACCGACACGCTGGCCTGCGCGGGGTCGATCAGCTCGCCGTTGACCCAGACAGGGATGTTCATTCAATTCCTCCTGTGGATGCCAGTGCGATGAGCCTGGCTGCCTTGAGCTCGGTCTCGAGCCATTCGCGCCCGGGGTCGCTGCCCCAGGTGATGCCCGCTCCCGTGCCGAACCGGATCTCACTTGCCGAGATCCAGAATGTCCTGATGCCCACGGCCAGCGCCGCCCGGCGACGGTCGGCGTCGACCCAGCCCACGGCCCCACAGTACGGCCCGCGGGGTGCTGGTTCGAGCTCATTGATGATCCGCAGAGCCGACGACTTGGGCGCGCCCGTGACAGATCCGGGCGGGAAAGTCGCGGCAAAGAGCTCCGGCCAGCCCGCCTCCGGCGCCAATCTGGCCCGGACGGTGGAGACGAGGTGGACGAGACCGGGGTGCTCCTCGACCTCGCAGAGCGACGGCACCTCGACCGAGCCGACGGCCGCGACGCGGCCGAGGTCGTTGCGGACGAGGTCGACGATCATGACGTTCTCGGCGTAGTCCTTGTCGAGGAGGTCGCCGGCGGTCGCGCCCGTGCCCTTGATGGGCCTGGACTCGACGACGTCGCCGTCGCGCGAGAGGTAGAGCTCGGGCGAGGCGGACACCACGCTGAGCCCGGGCACCTGGATGACGGCCGCGTACGGCGCGGGGTTGCCCGCGGCCAGCCGGGCGGCCAGGGCGAGCGGGTCGGCGTCGAGCGGGACGGGGGCGGTCAAAATCCGGCAAAGGTTTGCCTGGTAGACCTCGCCCTGCTCGATGTAGCCGCGGATGGCACGCACGCCGCGCTCGTAGGCGGCCCGGTCGAGTGAGCTGCGCCACTGATCGGGCCGCGGCCCGTGCCAGGGAGCGGCGGGCGCGGGCAGGGGCGACTCGCGCACCCGGTCGAACCGGGCGCACGTCACCTTGCCCTCGTAGTCGACGACCACGGCCCACCAGCCCTCGCCGTCGAGCGCGGCCAGGTCGGAGGTCACGTCACGCAGCCCGGTCGCGTGCAGACCGCCTAAATAGGCGAAGCCGTCGTACACGCCTTCCATTCTCCCAGCATTTCGACGAGCTCCAGCGCCGCGGGCAGTGGCGTCTCGGGCAGGGCCGCGTACACCTTGCGTGCCGGCGCCATCCCGCGCAGCGGGCGCAGCACCAGATGAGGTGGTACGGCCCGGGCGGCCAGCTCCGGGACGAGCGTCACCCCCAGCCCGGCGGCGACGAACCCGAACTTGCCCGACCATTCGACAACCCGCAGCCCGCTGCGTGGCGCGAATCCTGCGGCCGCGCACGCGGCCTGCAGCAACGTGGGCTGCCCGCGCGGCGCAGCCTCGATCCACCTCTCGTCGGCCAGGTCGCGCAGGTCCACGTCGTCGTCGCCGGCCAGCCGGTGCCCGGCGGGCAGCGCGACGAGCAGCCGGTCCTCGTGCAGCAGGACGGTACGCGTTCCGTAGGCGGACAGCCCGGAGGGGTAGTTGCTGATCACGGCCACGTCCAGCGCCCCGGAGCGCAGCCGCTCCATCAGCCGCGAGGTCAGGCCCTCGACCAGGCGCAGTTCGACGCCGGGACGGCGCTCGGCGAAGCGCTTGAACGTCTCTGGGACGAGACCCACGTTGGCGGTGGCGAACGCGCCCACGCGCAGCGTCCCGCCCCCGCCGCCATGGATGGCGGCCAGCTCCTCGCCGGCGCGTTCCAGCCGGTCGAGGACGGCGACGGCGTGGCGGTGCAGGGCGGCGCCGGCGGGCGTCAGGCGCACCCCTCTGGCCAGGCGCTCGAAGAGCGGTCCTCCGGCGGCGCGCTCCAGCGCGGCGACGCGGCGGGAGACCGCCGACTGGGTGTATCCGAGCAGCTCGGCGGCGGCGGTGATCGAGCC
>NZ_JBFAMX010000592.1:0-6392 GCF_040659615.1 Nonomuraea sp. NPDC049784 | reverse complement strand
ATGATCTTCGCGCCCGCGCCGACAACGGCAACTCGTACGCCGCCGGGCGGCTGGTCGGCCTGACCGCCCGCGACCGCCAAGACATCGACCAGGACGCCCAGAGCGTCCCGCAAGAAGCCGCGCCCTGCCTCCGGGTTGTTTCATGGGCGACCCATGCAACACCGCCCGCGACCGGACGCGTCCCGCGGATTCTCTGTCTCAAAGGTCGGTGCAGACGGCTGGACGGTTGAAACACTTCTATGAAGTTCCAGCCCCGACTGACGCTGGGAGGACCGATATCGGTGCCCTGCCGCCCTCACGGCGCCCACTCGCGGCCGTGGCCGGCTGCTCGGGGAGCGCTTCGGCGGAACCATCGCCACCTCGCCGGTCAGGTACTTGGCTACCGTCCGCCGGTTCAAGCCGGTCGCGGCCGCGATCTCCCGCAGGCTCATCGCGCCGGACTCATACAGAGCGCGAAACCGCCTCAGCTCCAACCAGCGATGCGGATCCAAGACCACCGTCAGCCGCCCTCCTCCAACCCTGAACAGAGCACGGCAAGACTCTCAGTAATCACCCAGTCACCGCATGCGAATGGCGCATTCTCATCTGTACGCGATGGCGCACACCGAGCTGTACGCCGACAACCATGACCGATACATCGTCACCGTCCGCATCCCCGGCGGCCGCCCAGATCCCAACCGGCTCCGAACGCCCCCGCGTTGACCGCCGCAGAGATACCGCTCGAACTGGCCAGGAGGCGCCTCACACCCAGGCTCGTACTGATCTACGGACGCCGGGACAACTATGTGGGTTCCCGGCGCCGTCAGGAGAAACGTGCCGAGCTGGCCCGTGCGGATGAGCGGCTCATGTCCTTTGACCGGCTTACGCCGACTAAGGACGGCGTGCTGTTCTCCTGCGTGCGCAAGGAGCAGGACGGCTACCGAGTGGTTGCGGTCCCGCCCTGCTTGACCATCTTCAACGACGGCGAAGACTATCAACACGTGTCCGGCTGGGAACAAGCGCTGGATGCCTGCCTCGACATGGCGCATTCTCGGCGGGAGTACCTCAAGAATCAGTTGCGTCTGCTCACCGAAAGCCCTGAGGCTCATGTCCAAGCTAGCGGTGGACTGCGATTTCGCAGGCCACAGTGGTTATGACCTGAGCACCGTGTGCCGTGCGCGAGTCAGTAGGCCGTCTCAGGCAGGTGCCGGCACCGCGGCCATGGTGCGTGCCATGGTCATGGCCGCGGGGGAGCGTTATGACCTGTTCATGATGCCGCCTGGGCGGGGGCGATGCTGCCCTCAGGGTTCGGCGGCTTGGCCGAGGTGAGAAGCAAGTTGAAGACCTCGGATGGCGAGATGTCGGGATCCTGAGGGGTTTCACCCTCCAGCAGCCAGTCCAGGGCCGTCGCCAAAACGTGGGACGGGACAAACCGGCCGCGAGCGTACATCACTCGCCAGGCAGAGGGCGGCAGTGCTGCGAGCCGCCAGATCGTGGCATCGGCTTTGTGTCCGTCCGGGACCAGAATGCCGAGGTCCTGCCAGAAGGCGAGCAGATCGGCCATGGTGTCGATGGGAGGATCGTCGCAAGCCTCGACCAGGAACTTGAAGCCGGTCTGCCATACCTCGCACGTGCCCTGGCTTGCGTTCATATGGCGGCGCAGTTCCTGTACGGCCGGGTGCTCGTCCAGTTCGGGTACTTGGCCAAGGGGTGGCAAAGCAAGATCGGGGGGCCGGATGCCGTCCCAGATGTCCGATTGAAGCCACTGCTCGCCATGAGACCAGCGCTCTGGCGCCTGAGCTGCGGCGAGTTCGGCCAGCCGGCCGATCGTGGCACGAGGGCAATCGAGCAGAGCCCTGATGATCTCCGCTGAGCGAGGGCAGAGTGAAGGCCAGCCACTGTCGTACAAGGCGAGCATCGCTTGCTCGTCTTCGCCCAGCGTCAGCCCGGAACAGCCGTCGAACGGCGCGACCTGGCGGGGACGGCTTGGTGCGGCGGGCTGTTCGAGACGGTGCGGGCGCGTGCCGTAGCGGGCGATCCAGGCTGCGGCCAACTCCACTCGGTGCTCATCAAGCGCGTCCGTAATGGCTTGCATCCGCCGGTCTTCGGCGGCGCGCAGTTCGTCGCGCCGCTGCCGTTCAGCAGGAGCGAGGTGCACGGCGCAGTGCGCTGAGCCAATTCCCTTGACGATGGTCTTGGCACAGCGTTCCTTCTTCACCGTAGCGCCGGCGCACTGGGCGTGAGGGTCAGGATCCTCGCGATAGGCGGCCTCCACCTCCCGGGCAATCTGCGGGTCGATGCGCGGCTGGGATAGGTCCACATCCGGGCGGACCTCAGCGGGGTCGGTCCCCGCCTCACGGGCTTGGGCGAAGATGGAGCGGACCCGAGGCGGGCCACTACCCCAGGCGGGAGCCAGCGGCAGCCGCGCCTCCATGGTGGCATGCGCGGCGTTGAGCAGCATGTCGCAGGCTTCGCGATAGACGTGCAGCTCTTCGCTGAGGTTGAGCCGCATGCCGTTGATCAGCTGCAGGATGTTGCGGATCTCCCAGGACAGCTGAGCGGCCTGCATGTGCAGCCAGGCCGGGGAGGAGCCGCCATGGTGGTCGCGGCGGGGCGGGCTGACGGTGCGGGCCAGGGTAGAGCGACCGTATCGGGAAGGGGACATGCCTCTCTCCAGGGGCGGCGGGAACTGCTGCGGGAATGGCTGCGTGCGAGCACGCGGCTGCATGCTTGCACGTCACCGCCCTGCGACCTCTCACCTCTGCCGTCATTTGTACCAACGTTGGTACAGACCTTGAAGATCATGCCCGACACGGTTGGTGAGTGCCCAACCCGATCACGCCACGCCTCGCTGAGCTGCGAAGACAGTTCGGTGCGCGGCTACGCGAGCTTCGCGAAGGGCATGGACTCACACAAGAGCAACTCGGCGAGCTGGCCGACGTGGACCGCAAGACGATCAACCGCATCGAGAACGGCATGTACAGCCCGCACCTGGACAAGGTCTTCCAGATCGCCGACGCACTCGACCTGCCGGCTAGGGAACTGTTCGACTGGAGCAACCCGTCTGGCCGCGCCTGATCGACGATCTCGTAAGGCTGCGCTACGGCGCTACCCGGCTGCGTGCGGCATTACGTCCATGTCGTGGCCGCAACGGCTCGATGGCGTGCCTCCTGCGCTCGCTTTCCGGCAGCGACTACATCACAGACCTGCTGCTGGTGGCCGTCGCAGATGACGGCTCCTTCGAGTTCACCGACACCCCCCGACAAGGCCAGTACACCTATTACGTCGTATGGCGTGGCACACCACGTACGGGTCGGCACAGGCCAGTCACGACGTTACGGCGAAGCAGCATCCCCGTAGGTCCTGCGCCCCGTGCGCGCCCGCCGTCGAGCGACCGACGCCAACAGAGCTATGGCCGCGTCGGCGGCGGCCGGACAAACCGCCAACGATCGCATCCCCATCAGCGTTAACTCACCGCGGCGAAGTCTTCTATAGGGCCTGTCCGGAGTTGAGATCAAGAGTTCGCCTGTGCTCTGGTCTGCGGTTCTGATAGGCCGTCGGCATGGCCGCGCTGCTGGCCGAACAGGGACGAACCAAGGATCTCCGCGCGTTGGTCGACGTCGGCACCCCCTACGCCGCCCGGCGGCTGGTTGGCTTCGTTCGCGAGAACTGACCGCGGTTGTTCGTGAGTTCTGACCGCACTCGGCGGCTGGAGCGGTGGTTGTTGTTCGTGAAAAGCGACCGCACTGCTGCTGGAAGCACCAGTCGGCGGCCGCGTTGACCGGGCGACGCATCGGGGCAGATTGTGTTAGACGGTAACAGTTGTTAGTGTCTAACACATGGTGGAGCGCAAGCAGGGGTTGCGGGAGGTTCGGCGGGCACGCACCCGGCGGACGATCCAGGAACACGCGATGCGGCTGTTCACCGAGCGCGGCTACGAGGCGACCACCGTCGCCGATGTCGCGGCGGCCGCCGAGGTCTCCTCGATGACGGTGTTCCGCTACTTCCCGACCAAGGAAGACCTCGTCCTCGCCGACGAGTACGACCCGGTCATCGTCGACCGGATTCGGGCTCGGCCGGCGGGCGAACCGCTGATGCACCGCATCGGCGCCGCTTTGGTCGAGTCGACCGCCGACCATGGCCCCGCCGACCGCGCCATGCTGCTGGCCCGGTTGCGGCTCGGCCTCACGGTGCCGGCGTTGCGGGCACGGATGTGGGACGGCCAATACCGGACCCAGCGCTACATCGTTGAAGCGTTGCGCGGTGAGAGCCCCAACCCGGACCAGGAGTTCGAGCTGTGGGTCGCCACGGGAGCGTGCATCGCGGCGGCGACCGCGGCGATCGTGCACTGGGCCGAGCGGGGCGGGCGCGAGGACCTCGCCGAGCTGATGGCGACCGCGTTGCGCATCGTCACACCATCGGGATCAACACACACTGGAAGTGGGCAATGACCGGAATACGCAGGGTGGTCACCGGCTATGGGGCCGATGGCAGGGCCGTCGTCGTCTCCGACGAGCGAGTCGGGTCGACCAATCCCGACTACGGGGACAAGTGGTCGATCTGGGCGGCGGATGAGACGGTCCGGTTCCCAGGCGATGGCAGTGCACCGGCGTTCCGGGGTCCGCTGCTGCCCGCCCCTGGCGGCTTTCACGTCACCGTGTTCACGCTGCCGGCGAACTTCAACCCGGACGACCTGTGGGGGACCGACAACCCAGCAGCACGCCAGGAGATGTTCAAAGCCGCGATCGACCCGGAAACCCACCCGCTCGTGCCCGACCCAAACCCGTTCGGCTATGGCACGGTGAAAGGGACGTCCGCACTCCACACCACCGCGTCGATCGACTGCCTGATGCAGGTATCCGGCGAATCCGTCTTCGTCCTGGAGGACACCGAAATCCGACTGCGACCCGGTGACTGGCTCATCGTGAACGGCGTGCCGCACAGCTGCCGCAACGACCTCGACGAGCCCGCCGTCCTGGTTGGCGTGGTCATCGGTGCCCACCACGATGGCGTGCCGCTAAGAACAGCCTGATCGGCACCGCGATCGCGATCCGATCCGCACGGCGCTCAGCGGTAATACGGCCCAGGTCGATCTATCGCAGCACCACGGAGTCCGCTGGCGGTGTCGCTCAGGCGGGGGTCGTCCAGTCACAGGCGTCGTCGCCGTACTCGTCGTCCAAAAACGTTCTCGCCGTCGTCGCCGGCGAGGAGGAAGGCGAAGCGGTCCAGGTCGGAGTGGAGGGCTTCCAGCCCGTAGTCGGGGTGGCCGATGTAGGCGAGCAGTGACTGCGAGAGTCTGTCTGGGTCTGCGGTGAGCCAGTCGCCGATGAATGCCAGGAGCTCGGCGAGCTCGATGGCGTCGGCGGTGTCGAGGCTGATGGCGAGCATGACCGGGGTCTGGTTCAGGCTTGCTGGGCTGCGCGGGTCTGGGCGAGGCGGTAGGAGTCAGTGCCGGTTTCGATGATGTTGCCGCCGAAGGTGAGCCGGTCGACGATTGCGGCGCAGAGGCGGGGGTCGGTGAAGGTCTTGGTCCAGCCGCTGAAGGACTCGTTGGAGGCGATGGCGACGCTGGCCTTTTCCTCGCGTTCGGTGAGGACCTGGAAGAGGAGTTCAGCGCCGCGGCGGTCGAGTTCCATGTAGCCGAGTTCGTCGACGCAGAGCAGGTCGACGCGGCCGTATCGCGCGATGGTCTTGGACAGTTGCTTGTCGTCGGCGGCCTCGACGAGTTCGTTGACGAGTTTGGTGGCCAGGGTGTAGCGGACGCGGTAGCCGGCCATGGCGGCCTCGGTGCCCAGCGCGATGAGCAGGTGGGATTTGCCGGTACCGCTGTCGCCGATCAGGCAGAGCGGCAGGCCCTTCTTCACCCAGTCGCAGGTAGCGAGGGTGTGGATGACGGCCGGGTCGATGTTCGGGTTGGCGTCGAAGTCGAAGGCCCGCAGCGACTTTTCCCTGGGGAACCCGGCGGCCCTGATCCGCCGCTCGGAGCGGCGGCGGGCGCGGTCGTCGCACTCGGCTATGAGCAACTCGGCGAGGAAGGCACGGTAGGACATCTGCTCGCGGGCGGCGGCCTCGGCCAACTCAGGGAACTGGGTACGGATGGTGGGCAGGCGGAGCATCCGGCAGGCCTGGTCGACGGCGGCGTCGGCGGCCTGCTCGGTCAGTCCGTGACGGGGCTTGACGGTCATGTCCTGGGTCCTTCCTGCGCGGTTCGGTGGCGGCGAAGCAGTTGGTCATAGGCGGCGACCGAGGGCAACGGCCGGGTGTCAGGCGGCAGCTTCTCCAAGCGGCGCGCGGTCAGCGAGGCGATGGCGGGCGGGTCGGCCGGGACGTCGTCATCGCTGGCCGGGTGATCGCCGGCGTCGGCGGCCTTGCGGGCCTCCAGCGCGACCGCGTCCGCGGTCAGTGCCCCGGCC
>NZ_JBFAMX010000591.1:0-6423 GCF_040659615.1 Nonomuraea sp. NPDC049784 | reverse complement strand
GACGGCGAGGCCACCTTGACGTAGCCGTCATCGTCGAGATCGATCTGCCCCTTGACCAGCCCCCGGGCTCTTCGAGGAGCTGCATGACCTCCTGGCGCCACTCGACCCCGAACGGGACGCCTGACCCGCCGTACGAGAGGCGACGCTTCGTTCGCCCGGTGAGACGCGAAACGGCCGGAGCCCTGGGCTCCGGCCGTTTCCGCGTGGCTAACGGGGCAACGGGACGCCGTGATCGTCGGCCAGCCGCCGCAGGTCCTCGATCTCGGCGGTGAGTGTGTCGGCGAGGTAGTCGTCGCCGACACTGTGGGCCTCCCGCAGGCCCTTATAAGCCTGGTCGAGGCGGTGTTCGATCGTGGTCGTGAACTCGCCCATCTCACCTACTCCCTGGGGTCCGATCCGTGCTTGGGGCGGAGTACGCCCATTGCCGGGTAATGGTGTCTCGCAGGCATACCCCGGCTTGTCGCCCCCCGAAACATGAATTTCTCCCTCCCGTGCCTGACCACGGCGTCACCCACCCCTGAACATGGCTTACCGTGCGCTTATCGACACTGTGAGCAGAATGAGTGACCACAACCGGAGAGAGGTGCATCAGGCGTGCGGGTGCTGGTTGTAGAGGATGAGCGGGTGCTCGCCGACGCGATCGCGACCGGGCTGCGGCGCGAGGCCATGGCGGTCGACGTCGCCTACGACGGGGGCGGCGCCCTCGAGCGGACCTCCTATATCGACTACGACGTGATCGTGCTCGACCGCGACCTGCCGGTCGTCCACGGCGACGAGGTGTGCCGGCGCCTGGTGGAGCAGCGCAGCGCCTCGCGGATCCTGATGCTGACCGCGTCGGGTGACGTGGACGACAAGGTGGAGGGTCTCGGCCTGGGCGCCGACGACTACCTGGCCAAGCCGTTCGTGTTCATCGAGCTGGTCGCCAGGGTACGCGCGCTCGGCCGCCGCTCCGCCCCCGCCCTGCCGCCCGTCCTGGAGCGCGGCGGCATCCGGCTCGACCCGGGCAAGCGGCTGGTGGAGCGCGACGGCAAGGAGATCGTGCTGACCAAGAAGGAGTTCGCGGTGCTCGAGGAGCTGATGCGCGCCGAGGGCGCCGTGGTCAGCCAGGAGGACCTGCTGGACAAGGCGTGGGACGAGAACATCGACCCGTTCACGAACGTGGTCCGCGTGACCATGATGACGCTGCGGAAGAAGCTGGGCGAGCCTCAGGTGATCGAGACTGTGCCCGGAGTTGGGTACAAGCTGTGACTGATAGGCCAGAGCGCGAAGCGGGGCCGACGCATCCGATGATCAGCCCGCATTCGGAGAGGAAGGCTACGCGCGTTCAGGAGGCTCCACCGCCCAGCGGCCCGCCCGCCTGGGACGGTCCGCCCCCGCCGACGCACGCTCCGGTGCAACGGACGACGATGGAGCGTATGAGGGCGCTCCCCGCGAAGGTCAGCATCCGGTGGCGGCTGACGCTTACCTACGGTGCGCTGGTCTTCGCGGCCTCCGCGGTGCTGCTGTTCTCCGTCTACTCGATCGTCGCCCAGGCCATCGACAACAACTGGCCGACGCTCAACATCGGGGGCCTGCAGGATCAGCTCGTCTGGCGGGACGCGCAGCAGCAGGCCGTGACGGCCGCTCAGAACGCGTTGCTGCGCAGCTCCTTGATGGCGCTGGTCGGAGTGGGCATCCTGTCGCTCATCATCGGCTACTTCGTCGCGGACCGGGCGCTGCGCCCGGTGACGAAGATGACCGCCACGGCGCGCAAGCTCTCCGAGAGCACGCTCGCCCACCAGCGCATCGCCCTGGAGGGCCCCAATGACGAGCTGAAGGAGCTGGCCGACACGTTCGACGCCATGCTCACCCGGCTCAACGTCGCCTTCGACACCCAGCGCAGATTCGTGGCCAACGCCTCCCACGAGTTGCGCACCCCTCTCACGATCAACCGGACGGTCCTCGAGATCGCCCTGTCGGATCCCGAGGCGTCCGAGGATCTCAAAGCGCTCGGCCGTACCCTCCTCGAGGTCAACGCGCGTAACGAGAAGCTCATCGAGGGACTGCTGCTGCTGGCGAGGAGCGAGCGCGAACTCGCCGTGCGCAAACCGCTCGACGTTCAAGAAGTCGCCCAGACGGCCGTGGAACAGGTCCAGCCGTTCGCCCAGGAACACGGTGTCACCGTGACGACCGAACTGGTCAGCGCGCCTACCATAGGCGATCCCGTGCTGTTGGAGCGGTCCGTCAGCAACCTGCTGGAGAACGCCGTCAAGTACAACATTCCCGAAAACGGAAAAGTCTGGATCCGGACGGGAATGGTGGACGGTGCCTTGGTTGTTCAGGTGGCCAACACGGGGCAACACGTCCCGGCGTACGAGGTGAACAGCCTGTTCGAGCCGTTCAGGAGGCTCCATGCGGATCGTGTGGAATCGGCCAAGGGGGCGGGGCTCGGGCTGTCCATCGTTCGTGCGGTGGTGCAGGCACACGGTGGAAATGTGGCTGCCGTGCCGCGCGATGGTGGAGGGCTGGTCGTGACCATTCGGCTGCCAAGACGCTGAGACTCGTGTTGCTCCGATGCGTTCATCCGCGTGTTGATGTACGGGGGGCGTCTCGTTCTGGCCACACATGTGGTTGGATGTGCCGTCGAACACGGTGGTGCATGACGCCAAGGCTGTGGGTTTCGCCATATTTGGCTAACCATTGCCGACGGCAGCAGGCCCTGACGTGTTGGGAGGTTCGTTGTCCGTTCCCGCGGGGTACCGATGGGAAATCTCCCCGACGGAACGGGCACAAGATGGGCTTCCTGGACGTTAGAAGACGCGCGATGAGCGCGAAGACATATTGATGAGGGGGATGGAGTAAGCACAATGGCTACCGACTACGACAGCCCGCGCAAGACAGACGACGACCTGGGTGAGGACAGTCTCCAGGAACTCCAGGCGCGGCGCACCGACAAGTCGTCTGGCAGCATCGACATCGACGAGACCGACCTGGCCGAGTCGCTCGAACTGCCTGGTGCGGATCTGTCGAACGAAGAGCTCTCCCTGCGGGTCATTCCCCGCCAGGCTGACGAGTTCACCTGCTCGCGCTGCTTCCTGGTGCACCACCGCAGCCAGCTGGCCTCCGAGAAGAACGGCCAGCAGGTCTGCCGGGAGTGCGCCGCCTGATCGACTGGAGCGAAGGACTCGGGGTAAGGACGAATACCGACCCTGAGCAGTCGCGACCATGAGGACGGAGGCATCGCGTGGCCCAACCTGAGAAGGACAAGCAACCAGGCAACGAGGTCGCCGGCCCCGAGAACGAGGTCGGCGAACTCGTTGGCAAGCTCACAGCGCCCGGCGAGCTCGAGCCGGCCGAGCGGCGCAGGCTGCTCGGCCGACTAGCTCTGGCCCTGTCCAACGGGGCGAAGAAGACGCGCGCCAACGGCGCCGATCGGGGGCGCTGGCTGGCCGACGTCTTCCTCAACATCGCCCCCCGCATCCCGATCAGGGACCTGCACACCCTTTCCGAGCACCACCACGGCCTGACCGGCGAGCAACTCGCCGACGACCTCGTGCGCACCGCCCAGAAGGCCACGATGACGGTCGGGGCCATCGGCGGAGCACTCGCGGCTGCGGAGTTCGCCGCACCGCCCCTCCTGCTCTCCGCCCCCGCCCAGCTCGTCGCCGAGACCATCGTCGTCGCCGCCATCGAGGTCAAGCTCCTGGCCGAGCTGCACGAGGTCTACGGCGTCAGCGTCCAGGGCTCCGGCACCCAGCGCGCGGTCGCCTTCACGGCCGCCTGGGCCAAGCAACGTGGCATCGACCCCCTCACGCCCACGTCCGTCTCGCTGGCGCTCGGCGCGGCCACCAAGACCGCCCTACGCAACCGCCTCCTCCGGACGCTCGGCCGCCACCTGACCACGCTCGGCCCCTTCCTCACGGGAGCGGTCGCGGGTGGCGCGCTCAACCGGATGGCCACCAAGAAGCTCGGCGACGCCGTACGCAACGACCTGCGCATCAAACGGCCTGCCGCACCCCCTGGCACCCCACCCGCGGAGATCGATCCCCAGCGGCGCGGGGAGTTAGACGCGTAGGCCGCTGAAGGTCATCTTGAGCAGCGCGTCGGCCAGGTCGTCCGCCGATGCGCCGCGCGCCGGCTGATACCACTCGGTGATCGAGTTCACCGTGCCGAACAGCAGGCGCGTCACCAGGGCCGGGTCCACGTCCGGCCGGATGCTTCCCTCCGCCGCCGCCTCCTTGACCAGGTGGCTGAAGAACCCGTCGAACTCCCGCCGCCGCTCCAGCGCCGCCTGCTCTGTCCTGCTGTTGCCGCGCACCCGTAGCAGCAGTGTGACGTACGGTAGCCGGTCCACGAGAATGCGCACGCTCTGCCGTACCGCCCACTCCAGGCGGTCGATCGCGGGGCCCGAGGCGGCCCGCTCGTCGGCCACCACCGCGAACAGCCCGTCGAGCGCCCGGTCGAGCGCCCGCGCCAGAAGCTGCTCCTTGCCCGGTACGTGGTAATAGATGGCCGACTTGGTGACGCCGAGCGCCCTCGCGAGGTCCTCCATGCTCGTCCCGTCGTAGCCGCGTTCGTTGAAGACGTCGACGGCGATGGCCAGCACGGACTCCGGGTCGTGTCCGCGCTTGCGCTGACGGGTGGGGGTTGGAGGGGCCATGGGTTAATTATCCCGCTTGTCGATGACTCGTTTGAGCTTGCCGACCGAGCGCTCCAGCGTCTCCGGGTCCACGACCTCGACCTCCACGCTCACGCCGACGGTGTCCTTGACGGCCTTGCGCAGCGCCCCACCGGCCTCCGCGCCGCCCGCGAAGCCAGGGCGGCCCTCGACCCTCACCGTCATCACGTCGAGCCGCTGAGGGCGGGTCAGGAGGAGCTGGAAGTGCGGTGACAGGCCCTCGGTACGCAGCACGAGCTCCTCGATCTGGGTCGGGAACACGTTCACGCCGCGCAGGACGATCATGTCGTCGGTCCGGCCCGTCACCTTCTCCATGCGCCGGAACGCGGGCCGGGCGGTGCCGGGCAGCAGCCTGGTCAGGTCGCCCGTGCGGTAGCGGATGACCGGCATGGCCTGCTTGGTGAGGCTGGTGAAGACCAGCTCGCCCGCCTCCGACGGCTCGCCGGTGAAGGGATCGACCGTTTCCGGGTAGAAGTGGTCCTCCCAGATGTGCAGGCCGTCCTTGCTCTCGACGCACTCGTTCGCCACGCCGGGGCCGATCACCTCGGACAGGCCGTAGATGTCCACGGCGTGCAGGTCGAAGCGGTCCTCGAGCTCGGCACGCATCCGCTCGGTCCACGGCTCCGCGCCGAAGATCCCGATCCGCAGCGACGACGCGCGGGGATCCTGGCCCTGCCTCTCGAACTCGTCCAGCAGGGCCAGCATGTACGACGGCGTGACCATGACGATGTCGGGCCGCAGGTCCGTGATGAGCTGGACCTGGCGTGGCGTCATGCCGCCCGAGACCGGCACCACCGTGCAGCCCAGCCGCTCGGCCCCGTAATGGGCGCCCAGACCGCCGGTGAACAGGCCGTACCCGTAGGCCACGTGCACCATGTCGCCGGGGCGGCCGCCGGACGCGCGGATCGAGCGGGCCATGACGTCCGCCCAGACGTCCAGGTCGTGCTTGGTGTAGCCCACGACGGTCGGCTTGCCCGTGGTGCCGCTGGAGGCGTGGATCCTGGCCACCTGCTCGCGCGGGACGGCGAACATGCCGAACGGATAGCAGTCGCGTAGATCCTGCTTCGTGGTGAAAGGGAATTTCGCCAGATCGCCGAGTTCCTTGCAGTCGTTCGGATGAACTCCCGCATTATCGAATTTTTGCCGATAAATCGGGACATTTTGGTAAGCGTGGCTAAGTGTCCGTTGGAGTCGGTCGAGCTGGAGCGCTATGAGCTCGTCGCGGGAGGCCCGCTCAATGGGGTCGAGTTGGTCCGGCGCGGGGGGATCGCCGAGTCTCATGGGTTTCCACCTATCTGAGCTCTCTGCCGCGGTCACGGAACTGCGCGACGCGCGCTCTCCAACGCAAGTCTTCCCTTGTCAACTGACCGAATGTTCGGTAAACACTTCACCGTCCGGACTATCCCTGTCAAGAGGTGAACACCATGTTCGAGCAGCACCGCGAGACTCTGGAGAAGGCGCTGTCCGCCATCGCCGAGCGGGGATACTGGAGCGCCTACCCCGAGTCGCCGAGTCCCCGCGTCTACGGCGAGGGGGCGGCCGAGCGGGGCAAGGAGGCGTTCGAGTCCTACCTCGGCAAGCCGTTCCCCCTCGACCAGCCGGGCACCGGGTCCTGGATCGGGGCCGAGCGCTCGCCGTACGGGATCGACCTCGGCGTCACCTACCCGGAGCAGCCCAGGAGATACAGAGAAATGGCTCGTTACACGGGCGCGGACTGCAAGCTCTGCCGTCGCGAGAAGACCAAGCTCTTCCTCAAGGGCAGCAAG
>NZ_JBFAMX010000590.1:0-6428 GCF_040659615.1 Nonomuraea sp. NPDC049784 | reverse complement strand
CTGGGCTCTGGACAGCACCTCGCCCAGCGGGCCCATGAAGCGTTCGGCGATGTCGACTGTGATCGCGCCCGACTCGTGCGCCGCCCGCAGCAGCCCGTGGTGAGCGGCCAGGGTCTCCACCGTGGCCGCCAGTACCTCGTTCAGCGCGCGCCCGGCGTCGGCGGCGTCGCGGGCGGCCAGTGCGAGCGGCTCGACCTCCTCGGCGAAGTATGTCGCGAAGGCGGCCCTGATCACTCCGTCACGGTCGCCGAAGCGCCGGTATACAGTGGCGATCCCGATCCCGGCGCGCCGGGCGGTCTCGTCGAGGGACAGCGCGGGGCCGCTCTCGCGCAGGATGGCGATCGCGGCCCGGACGATCTTGTCTGAGTTGCGCTGCGCGTCGGCTCGCTGTCCCTGCTCGTGCACGATCCGTAACGCTAGCAGCCGTTCACCAGGCCACCTGGAGCGAGCGAAGCCCGTACACGATGGTGAAGGAGCGGAACTCGGCGGGCGGCCCGGACTCGCGCAGGCCGGGGAAACGCTCGAAGAGGGCGGGGAAGGCGATCTGCATCTCCATCCTGGCCAGGGGCGCGCCGAGGCAGTGGTGCACGCCGTGGCCGAAGGCCAGATGCCCCATGTCGCCGCGGCCGATGTCCAGCCGGTCGGGATCGGAGATGAACGCCGGGTCGCGGTTGGCCGCGGGCAGCGCGCACACCACGAGCTCCCCCTCCGGGATGCGCTGTCCGGCCAGTTCGACGTCGGTGGTGGTGACCTTGAACGTGCCCGAGTGCACGATGCTGAGCCAGCGCAGCATCTCCTCCACCGCGGCGTTGATCCGGGTGGGTTCCTTCCTGAGCAGCTCCAACTGGTCGGGGTGACGCAGCAGGGCCAGGGTGCCGAGGCCGAGCATGTTGGAGGTGGTCTCGTGGCCGGCCAGCAGGAGCAGCCCGGCGATGCCGATGAGCTCGTCGGTGCTCAGGTCGTCGCCGTGCTCGCGCACGAGCATGCCGAGCAGGTCCTCGCCCGGCTCGGCCCGGGTGCGGGCGACCAGCTCCGCCATGTAGGCGCGGGACTCGAGCTGGGCCGCCCTGCGCTCCTCCATGGGCAGCGAGATGTCCAGCATCTTGCCGGTGCGCCGCTGGAAGTCGGCCCGGTCGGCGTACGGCACGCCCAGCAGCTCGCAGATCACCAGCGACGGGACCGGCAGGGCGAAGGCAGAGACCAGGTCGGCGGGCGGGCCCGCGGCCTCCATGGCGTCGAGGTGCTCGGTGACGATGTCCTTGATGCGCGGCTCCAGGCGGCGCATACGCCGCATGGTGAACTCGGACGTCAGCATTTTGCGCAGCCGGGTGTGCTCGGGCGGGTCGAAGGACAGCAGGTTGCCCGCCCGCACCCTCTTTATCTCCTCGTCGCTCAGCGCCGGCATGCCGGCCACGCTGAAGACGTTGCGCTGGGCGTTGCTGAAGCGCGCGGAGTCTCCGAGCACCTCCCTGACGTCGGCGAAGCGGCTGACCATCCAGACGTCGAGGCCGAACGCGGTCTTCTCCTTGCGGATGCGCCCCTCGTCGCGCGCCGCGGTGAGCTCGGGATCCGGGTCGAACGCGTCGCGCCGCATGTACAGGGGCAGGGTCACAGACTCGCTCATGCCAGCTCCTCGAAGGATCGGACCGTCGCCGTCAAACCGATAGAAGTCTATCGCTTCATCCTCCGGGAGGGCCGCCGACACCGCCGGGCCGTTTCGGGAGCCGCGTAAGATACCGGTTTCTCCGATCTCGATGCAACCGTTTGCCGAGCCCGCTTACCTCCGATGTTCACCCAGCTCAACGCTTCGCTCACTGAGCGTTGACACCTCATGTCAGCTCTGTTAGAAACTGGTTACTCACAAGCCCGGAAGATGCTTGTTCCCCCTCAACCCCGCCTCGCACAACCGGCGAAGGGTGATTTATGAGCAAACGTTTCGACAAGGCCGACCGGATCGGTTACCTCTTCCTCACTCCGTGGTTCATCGGCATGGCCGTCTTCACCGTGGGACCGATCCTGGCCTCGCTCTATCTGTCGTTCACCGAGTACACCCTGCTCAAGCCGCCCGAATGGCTGGGGTTGGCCAACTACGCCGAGATGCTGGAGGACCCGCGGCTGCACAAGTCGCTGCTGGTCACCTTCATCTACGTGTTCGTGTCGGTGCCCGTCCAGCTGGCGCTGGCACTGGCGCTGGCACTCGTGCTCAACCGCGGCGTACGCGGGCTGAGCTTCTACCGCTCGATCTACTACCTGCCGTCGCTGCTGGCGGGAAGCGTGTCCATCGCGATCCTGTGGCGGCAGATCTTCGGCAAGGACGGCCTGGTCAACCAGCTGCTGTCGATGGCCGGCGTCGAGGGCGTGAGCTGGGTGGCCCACCCCGACTTCGCGCTGGGCACGCTCGTGGTGCTGAACGCGTGGACGTTCGGGGCGCCCATGGTGATCTTCCTGGCCGGGCTGCGCCAGATCCCCGTCTCCTACTACGAGGCGGCGCAGGTGGACGGCGCGGGCACCGTGTCGCGGTTCTTCCGCATCACGCTGCCGCTGCTGACCCCGATCATCTTCTTCAACCTGGTGCTGCAGATGATCGGCGCCTTCCAGAGCTTCACCCAGGCGTTCGTGATCAGCGGCGGGCAGGGCGGCCCGTCGGACTCCACCCTGCTCTACACGCTCTACCTCTACCAGCGCGGTTTCGGCTCGTTCGACATGGGCTACGCCTCGGCGATGGCGTGGTTCCTGCTGGCCGTCATCGCCGCGCTGACCGGGCTCAACTTCCTCTTCGCCAAGCGGTGGGTGTTCTATGGGAGCTAGAAGGCTGTCGAAGCATGTGCTGCTCATCGGCTTCGGCCTGGTGATGCTCTATCCGCTGCTGTGGATGGTGTCGAGCTCGGTCAAACCCACCGAGACGATCTTCCGCGACCCGTCGATCTGGCCCACCGAGACCGACTTCGGCAA
This sequence comes from Nonomuraea sp. NPDC049784, assembly GCF_040659615.1. Taxonomy (NCBI): domain Bacteria; kingdom Bacillati; phylum Actinomycetota; class Actinomycetes; order Streptosporangiales; family Streptosporangiaceae; genus Nonomuraea; species Nonomuraea sp. NPDC049784. Next base: position 3,476 of record NZ_JBFAMX010000590.1, on the reverse strand, counting down.
CTACGCCGAGGGCTGGACGGCCCTCGAGCACCCCTTCCACTACTACCTGCTGAACTCCGCCGTGATCGCGATCCTGGCGGTGATCGGCAACCTGCTGTCGTGCTCGCTGGCCGCCTACGCCTTCGCGCGGCTGAACTTCCGGGGCCGCAACCTGTTCTTCGCCGCCATGCTGGCGACGCTGATGCTGCCCGTCCACGTGCTGATCGTCCCGCAGTACGTGCTGTTCTCCCAGCTCGACTGGATCAACACGAACCTGCCGCTGGTGGTGCCCAAGTTCCTGGCGCACGACGCGTTCTTCATCTTCCTGATGGTGCAGTTCATCCGTGGCCTGCCGCGCGAGCTGGACGAGGCGGCCCGCATCGACGGCTGCGGGCACATCCGGATCTACTGGCGGATCATCATGCCGCTGTCGGTGCCGGCGCTGGCGACCTCGGCGCTGTTCACCTTCATCTGGACCTGGAACGACTTCTTCAGCCAGCTCATCTTCCTGACCGACCCCGAGCTCTGGACCATGCCGGTGGCGCTGCGCTCGTTCATGGACGGGCAGGGCGAGACGGACTGGGGCCAGCTGTTCGCCATGTCGATCGTGGGCCTGGTCCCGATCTTCGGGTTCTTCCTGGCCGGCCAGCGCTACCTGACTCAGGGCATCGCCACGACCGGCTTTAAATAATGCCTTCCGTTAAAACGTTTTAAGGAGACTGGCTCATGCCAAGGAGACTAGCGGCGCTCTGCCTGGCCGGCGTCGTGCTGGCGGCCTCGGCCTGCTCGGGCTCGTCCGGCGGCGACGACGGCACCGTCGAGCTGCGCTTCGGCTGGTGGGGCAACAACGACCGGGCGGCCGCCACCCAGAAGGTCATCGACGCCTTCCAGGCCAAGAACCCCGGCATCAAGGTCAAGGGCACGTACACCGACTTCAACTCCTACTTCGACCGGCTGGCCACCGAGGTGGCCGGCGGGCGCGCGCCGGACGTCATCACGCTCGGCGGCGCCTACCCGCGCGAGTACGGCGACCGCGGCGCCCTGCTCGACCTGGCCAAGGTCGGACTGAAGACCGACAAGATCGGCGCCGCGGCTCTCGAGAACGGCAAGTTCGACGGCGTCCAGTACGGCGTGCCGACCGGCGTCAACGCCATCGCCGTCGTGGTCAACCCGGCGGTGTTCGACAAGGCGGGCGTCAAACTGCCCGACGAGGACACCTGGACCTGGGACGACTTCAAGCGCATCGCCAAAGAGATCGCCCCGAAGGTGCCCAAGGGCACTTTCGCGCTGGCCGACCCCACCAGGACCGACATGCTGGACGCGTACTCGCGCCAGCGCGGCGAGGCGCTCTACACCGCCGACGGCAAGGTCGGCATCGGCCAGCAGACGCTGGTCGACTGGTGGACCATGACGCTGGAGCTGCGCGATGCCGGGGCGACCCCGCCGGCCTCGCAGACGGCCGAGCTGATCACCCAGCCCGCGCCCGAGCAGTCGCTGGTGGGCCGGGGCCTGGCCGCGATGCAGTTCGACTGGAGCAACCAGCTCACCGCGCTGCGCAAGGCCTCCGGTCAGCCGCTGAAGCTGATCCGGCTGCCGGGCGAGAGCGCCCGGCCCGGCATGTGGCTGCAGGCCTCGCAGATCTACAGCATCAACGCGCGCAGCAAGCACCCGCAGGAGGCCGCCAAGTTCCTCGACTTCCTGGTCAACAGCGTCGACGCCGGGAAGATCATCCTGGCTGACCGGGGCATGCCGGCCAACTCCGAGGTCCGCGCCGGTATTCAGAGCGTGCTGGGCGAGGACGAGAAGGTGCAGGCGCAGTTCATCGACAAGCTGACGCCGAAGGCGGGGCCGCCGCTGGTGATCGGGCCGACCGGGTCCACCGACACGCCGAAGATCCTCGACCGGGTCAACGCCGAGGTGCTGTTCGACCGGCAGAAGCCGGCCGAGGCGGCGGCGGACTTCATCAGGCAGGTCCAGGTGGCGATCAAGCAATGATCGACCGCCGCGCACTCGCCGACCGGCACGCGGTCGAGGTGACGGGGATCGTGCCGCAGTCGCCGCTGTCGGTCGGCAACGGGGAGTTCTGCTGCACGGTCGACGTCACCGGGCTGCAGACCTTCCCCGACCGCTACCCGGTCCAGGACCGCACCGGCACCGGCCCGGGCACGCTGCTGGCGACCATGTCCTCGTGGGGCTGGCACAGCGTTCCCGGCTCGTACGACCTGGCTGAGACGGTGCGCGCGTATGAGACGCCGCGCGGGCCGGTGCCGTACGTGGACATGCGCGGCGACCTGAGCGGCGCGGGTGAGGCGCCGGCCTCGGCGGCCGAGTCGTGGCTGCGCGCCAACCCGCACCGGCTCGACCTGGGCCGGATCGGGCTCGCTGATGTGACACCTGCCGAGGTGAGCGACGTCCGGCAGCGGCTCGACCTGTGGAGCGGCACCATCACCAGCCGCTACCGGCTGCGCGGCTCGCCGGTGCGGGTCGTCACCGCCTGCCATCCCGAGCGGGACGTGCTGGCCGTGCGGCTGGAGTCGGGACTGCCGGCCGGCGAACTGTCGGTGCGGCTGGCGTTCCCGTACGGGTCGCAGGCCTGGGGCAACGCGGCCGACTGGGATCGGCCCGAGGCGCACTCCTCGACGCTGCGGCCCTCCCGGGGCGGGTTCACGGTGCATCGCGTCCTCGACGACACCGCCTACCACGTCAAGGTGGCGACGAACGGGCAGGTGACGGAGGCCGGGCCGCACGAGTTCCGCATCACCTTCCCGGACGCCACCGCCGCCGAGCTGGTCATCGCCTTCAACGGTGAGCCGCTCGCCTTCCAGGAGGTGGCGGCGGCGTCCGCGCGGCACTGGGCGCGGTTCTGGAGCACGGGCGGCGCCGTCGACCTGTCGGGCAGCCGCGACGAGCGGGCCGGCGAGCTGGAGCGCAGAGTGGTGCTGTCGCAGTACCTGACGGCGATCCACTGCGCGGGCTCGCTTCCCCCGGCGGAGACGGGGCTGATGGCCAACAGCTGGCGGGGCCGCTTCCACCTGGAGATGCACTGGTGGCACGCGGCGCACTTCCCGCTGTGGGGGCGGGCCGAGTTGCTGGAGCGCAGCCTGGCCTGGTATGCCTCTGCGCTGCCGCGGGCACGGGAGACCGCGCGCTCCCAGGGGTGCGCGGGTGCGCGCTGGCCCAAGCAGGTGGGTCCGGACGGGCGGGAGAGTCCCAGCCCGATCGGGCCGTTCCTCGTGTGGCAGCAGCCGCACCCGATCTTCCTGGCCGAGCTGGTGCGCCGGGCCCGCGGCACCCGCCACGCTCTGGAGCGGTATGCCGGGATCGTGCTGGAGACGGCCGCGTTCATGGCCTCCTTCGCGGTCAAGGGGCCCGGCGGGTACGCGCTGGGCCCGCCGCTGGTGCCGGCGCAGGAGTCGTACGCGTCCGTGCGGGCGATCAGAAGGCGCTCCGGTCGCTGGAGAAGAAGGACTCGTCCTTCACCTGGGCGGGCTCGACGG
>NZ_JBFAMX010000589.1:0-6484 GCF_040659615.1 Nonomuraea sp. NPDC049784 | reverse complement strand
CCCCGCCCACGGACACCCCGCTCACGGCGGCCCCGCCTTCGGAGGGCACGCCGCCCCCCACGGCGCCCGACGGCGACGTGGACGACGGCTCCGCGCCGTTGTAGGGCTTCCAGGCTTCGCACCCGTCAGGGGCCGTTACGGCGGCCCCTGACGGCGTATTCGGAGACCCGCTACGGGGATGTGGCGGGTCTCTTGCGTTTCTCGCGGTCGGCTACGGGGCTGTCCCGGCGAGGTCGCGGGCGGCGCAGGCGCGGTGGCACGTGGGTGGTGTTTAGGTGTGCCGGTGGTCGGTCGTGGTGTCCGGGTGTGCGGGTGGTGTCCCGGTATGCGGGCGATGGGGCGTGCCGTCCAGTTATGTGGACTATGGCGGTGGGTGTCCGTGTCTGGGCGTCCGGGTGTCGGGTGTCCGGGTGTTGGGGTGCGGTGGTCGGGTGCGGATATGGGCGCGTGCCGTTCGGCCCCCGGGGTTCCGGCGCCGGTGCGGTGGCGTGCCCTGCGGCGGGGTTCGGCGCGATACGTGAGGTGCTCCGCCGGGTGTGGCACGGCCGGTGTGTGGCGCCACTGGGGATGCGGTGGCGACAGAGGAGTGGGGCGGGTGTGACCTGTTTCACTATGATTCGGGCGAACTTCAGAGGGTGATCGAGGATCTCAGAATCCGTGAACACTCCCATGCGTGGCCTCCTGGCGGCCGGTGCCGCCGCGGCCGTGGTGCTGAGCTCGGGTGCGGCGGCCCACGCCGCGACGTCGGCCGCCGCGTTCCCCAGCTACAAGGCGCCCAAGATCTTCGGCACGACCTTCCAGGCGGACCCGAAACACGACTTCACCAAGGGCATCCACCCCCGCCACAACGGCATCCTGCGCGGCTGGATCACCGAAATCCGGGGCGGTGTGGCCGAGTACGAGCCGATCAGGTGGAAGAAGGGCACCATGACCGAGGGCTTCTTCGTGGGCCCGCCCGAGGGCGACGCCATGGCGTACGCCTCGCCCATCGCCAAGGACGTGGTCTTCCTGTCGGCGTTCGGCTGCAAGGCGTCGATGGGCGACATGACGGTCGACAGGAACACGGGCCTCGGCAGCAAGCGGTGCTCCAGGAGTGTGCTGATCAAGCGGCACGCCGACCAGGGCCAGCCCGCGCTCATCACCGTCTACAAGGGAAAAATCGTCAAGGTTCAGGAGATCTATACCCCCTGATCGCGGGCGGCGGCGACCCGCGCCCCGTGGGGGCGGGCGCGGGGACGGGACGCGAAGCGAAAACACCTGGGAAGATCTCTCCCGCTCATGCATCCGTGGGCATAGTGTGAGGTGATGGATCGTCGCATCTTCGGGCTGGAGAACGAGTACGGGGTGACCTGCACGTTCAGGGGGCAGCGCAGGCTGTCGCCCGACGAGGTCGCGCGCTACTTGTTCCGGCGGGTCGTGTCCTGGGGCCGATCGAGCAACGTCTTCCTCCGCAACGGCGCACGTCTCTATCTCGACGTGGGCAGCCATCCTGAATACGCAACACCCGAGTGTGACAACGTCATCGAGCTCGTCACCCACGACAAGGCGGGTGAGCGCATTCTCGAGGGCCTCCTGGTCGACGCCGAGAAACGGCTTCGCGAGGAGGGCATCGCCGGTGACATCTATCTGTTCAAGAACAACACGGACTCGGCCGGAAACTCCTACGGCTGCCACGAGAACTACCTGGTAGGCAGGCACGGGGAGTTCGGGCGGCTGGCGGACGTGCTGATTCCGTTCCTGGTGACGCGGCAGATCGTGTGCGGGGCCGGCAAGGTCCTGCAGACGCCCCGCGGCGCCGTCTATTGCGTCTCGCAGCGGGCCGAGCACATCTGGGAGGGCGTCTCCAGCGCCACCACTCGCTCCCGGCCCATCATCAACACGCGGGACGAGCCGCACGCCGACGCCGAGCGGTTCCGCCGCCTGCACGTCATCGTGGGCGACTCCAACATGAGCGAGACCACCATGCTGCTCAAGGTCGGCGCCACCGACCTGGTGCTGCGCATGATCGAGTCGGGCACCGTGATGCGCGACCTGTCGCTGGAGAACCCGATCAGGGCCATCCGCGAGGTCTCCCACGACATGACGGGCCGGCGCAGGGTGCGCCTGGCCAACGGGCGCGAGGCCTCGAGCCTGGAGATCCAGCAGGAATACCTGTCCAAGGCGAAGGACTTCGTCGACCGCCGCGGCGGCGACGCCATCGCCCACCGGGTGCTGGAGCTGTGGGAGCGCACTCTGAACGCGGTCGACACCGGCAATCTCGACCTGGTCTCGCGGGAGATCGACTGGGTGACGAAATACCAGCTCATCGAGCGTTACCGCAAGAAGTACGACCTGCCGCTGTCCTCGCCGCGGGTGGCCCAGCTGGACCTGGCCTACCACGACGTGCACCGTAAGCGGGGCCTGTACTACCTGCTGCAGAAGCGCGGCTCGGTGGAGCGGGTGGCGTCCGACCTGAAGATCTTCGAGGCCAAGTCGGTGCCGCCGCAGACCACGAGGGCGCGGCTGCGCGGCGAGTTCATCCGCAAGGCGCAGGAGAAGCGGCGCGACTTCACCGTCGACTGGGTGCATCTCAAGCTGAACGACCAGGCGCAGCGCACGGTGCTGTGCAAGGACCCGTTCCGCAGCGTGGACGAGCGGGTGGACAAGCTCATAGCAGGGATGTAGCACGGGGTTTACCTCGGGCCTACCCGGAAGTCGGGTAGGGTGACGCGAATCTGCCGTCTTCCCGAGGGAAACCCATGCGCCGCGCTCTGGCCGTACTGGCCGCCGTGCCTTTGATCTTGTCCGCCGCAGCGTGCGGCTCCTCCGACAACAGCTCGAGCACCGCCGCGTCCAGCGCGCCGGGAGCGTCGGGCGCGTCGGGGTTCAAGGTCACCGGGAACGTGGGCGCCAAGCCCACGGTGTCCTTCCCGTCCGGCTCACCCGCCACGACGTCCTCGTACACGGTGGTCCAGCCGGGCGCTGGGGACGCCCTCAAGAGCGGCGACCGGGTGATCGTCAACCTGACCGTCTACAACTGGGACGGCAAGGGCAACGCCGTCCAGGGCTCCTCCTACGACACCAAGCAGCCCGAGACGATCGCGGTCAACGAGCAGATCCCGCAGGTGCTGCAGGAGGGCTTCACCAAGGTCAAGCACGGCGGCCGGCTGCTGGCCGTGCTGGCCAACGACTCGGCCGCCCAGCCGCAGGCCACCGCGCCGGCCGAGCCGACCAAGGTGTTCGTGATCGACGTCGTCGGCACCGCGCCGGCGCCGCTGAAGGCCGCCACCGGCAAGGAGACCGGCGACAGCATCAAGGGCGTCAAGGTCGTCAGCCCGGGCGGGGAGAAGGCTCCGACGCTGACCACGAAGACGAAGGAGAAGCCGTCGGACAAGCTGGTCGTCAAGACCCTGATCCAGGGCACCGGCCCGAAGGTGCAGCCGAGCCAGACGCTCACGGTCAACTACACCGGCAAGATCTGGGGCACCGACAAGCAGTTCGACTCCAGCTGGGAGCGGGGTCAGCCGGCCGAGTTCCCGCTCGGGAACGTCATCCAGGGCTGGCAGCAGGGCCTGGCCGGGGTGCCGGTCGGCAGCCGGGTCGTGATGAGCATCCCGCCGGCCATGGGCTACGGCGACCAGGCGCAGCAGGGCATTCCCGCCAAGAGCACCCTGGTGTTCGTGGTGGACGTCCTGGCGGCCTACTGACGCGGGCTCCGGCGAGGCGGTAGCATCGCCAGGCCCAGCCCCGGCCGCCTGGGAGGACCGATGCGCCGCCGCCGTACCGCAGCGTTGCTGCCGGCTCTCGTGCTGCTGGCCGGCTGCGCGGGCGGCCCGGACATGGCAGCGGGCGGCCCGGGCCTGACAGGGCGCGCCCCGGGCGGGACGGCGGGCCGCCTTGACGTGACGGTGGGCGGCCTGGACATGACGGTGGCCGGTCCGTTCGGCGCCAGGCCGACGATCGCCTTCACCGGCGGCAGGCCCGCCGCCGGGCTCCAGGTGGACGAGCCGGCCACCGGCGACGGCCCGCCGCTCGCGGCGGATGACGTGGCGATCGTCCAGTACACCGCGCACGTATGGGACGGCAAGGACAACCGCCTGGTCGACTCCAGCTTCGACCGCGGCACCCCCGCCGCCTTCCCGGTGGGTGAGGGGCTCGGGGGGGCGCTGCGGGGCCACCGCGTGGGCAGCAGGGTCGTCGCCGCCGTCCCGCGCGGCCCGGGAGCGGGGCAGGAGCTGCTCTACGTCGTCGACATCCTCGGCGCGCACCCCAGAGGTGCCTCCGTCGAGGCGGGCGGCGGCACGCTGGCGGGTGCGCGCGTCACCGGCGGCGCCCCGCCCGCCCTGGCGGTGCCCGCGACCGCGCCGCCCGCTGCTTTCGCGGTCAAGGTGCTGGCCAGGGGCGCCGGGCGCGCGACACAAGCGGGGCAGCTCGTGGTCGCCCAGTACGAGGGTGCGATCTGGAGCCGCGGCCGGGTCTTCGACAGCACCTGGACGACCGGCCGGCCGAAGGCGTTCAGGATCGACGACGGCAGCGTGATCAAGGGCTGGGACCGGGCCCTGGTGGGCGTGCCCGCCGGCAGCCGCGTCCTGATGATCGTCCCGCCCGCCTACGGGTACGGCGCCGCCGGCGATCCCGCCCACGGCATCACGGGCTCCGACACGCTGGTCTTCGTCGTGGACGTCCTGGCCGCCTACTGAGGCACCATGGACTCCATGATCCGTACATTTCTCGTCATATCGTCCGCCTTAGCCGTCCTGTTCGGCGTGGCCCCCGCCGCGTCCGCGACCGCCAATCCGCCTTTCTGCAAGGGCGTCAAGCCCTGCGTGCTCGGCGGGGACGTCGGCAGGACGTGGGTGCACGCCTCCGCCTCCTCCAAGACCAGGGCGGGCGCCGTGGCCGCCAGGCTGCTGCGCAACGCCAAGACCGTCCACCGGCAGTACGGCGCTCCCGAGTGGGTCGACATCTGGGTGATCAAGAAGGGCGCGTGCTGGCGGAAGTACGGCGACGCCACCGCCAAGCCCAGCCGCGCGTGCGCGTACAAGCACCTCGAGCGGAAGCTTTCATAGACTCCCGCTGTGAGTAGCGACGACCTCGACGCACTGGCCCTTCTGCACGACCCCGTCCGCCGCAGCCTGTACGCGGTCGTGGCGGCCCGCGGCGGCGACGTGGGCAGGGGAGAGGCGGCCGAGGCCGCGGGCGTGTCCAGGACCCTCGCGGGCCACCACCTCGACAAGCTCGTCGAGGCAGGGCTGCTCGAGAGCGGCTTTCGCCCGCAGGAGAAGAAGGGTCCTGGCAGCGGCCGACCCGCCAAGGTGTACCGCAGGGCCAGAGGCGAGCGGTCGGTGAGCCTGCCGCCGCGCGACTACGCCTCCCTCGCCTCCGTCCTGGCCGGCGTCGTGGACGCCCTCGGGGCCGAGGAGCAGGCCGAGCGGGCCGCGCGCGAGGCGGGCGCGAAGATGGCCGGCAAGCACGCGGGCGAGCCGGTCGAGCAGGTGCTCGAGGCGCGCGGCTACGAGCCGTACGAGGAGGGCGGCGCGCTGCGGCTGCGCAACTGCCCCTTCCACGTGCTGGCCGAGGAGCAGCCGCTGTTGGTGTGCTCCATGAACCTGGCCCTGTGCCAGGGCCTGCTCGAAGGGCTCGGCGACGATCCGGCCAGGGCCGCGCTCGACCCGCGGCCGGGGGAGTGCTGCGTCACTCTAAAGCAAACGGATATTGACATAGAAGGCGGGTGATGGTGTCCTGAGCGTCATGCATCTCGCCGAACTGAACATCGCCCACCTCCGCGCGCCCATCGACAGCCCCGAGCTCGCCGAGTTCGTCGCCCTCCTGGAGCCCGTCAACGCCATCGCCGACGAGGCGCCCGGGTTCGTGTGGCGGCTGAAGGAGAGCGAGGACGACCCCACCGCCACCGTCGTCCACGAGTACGGCGACTATCTGCTGATCAACTTCTCGGTGTGGGAGTCGCTGGACACGCTGTGGAACTACGTCTACCGCAGCGCCCACCTGGACGTGCTGCGCCGGCGCAGGGAGTGGTTCCTGCGCATGGCCGAGCCGTACATCGTGATGTGGTGGATCCCCGAGGGCCACATCCCGTCGCTGGCGGAGGGCATGCGGCGGCTGGAACGCCTCAAGGCCGAAGGCCCGAGCCCCGAGGCGTTCACGTTCAAGGACTCCTACGACAGCAGCGAGGCCGTCAGCCTGCCCGCCGCCGCCGAGGCCAGGAAGTAGGCCAGGTCCTCCTCAAGCCCTCTCCCCATTGTCGAGAGCCGCACGGGGGACTCGCGCAGCGCCTCGTGCAGGCCGTCCAACGGCACCGGCACCAGGTGGTGCCGCACGGCCAGCAGTTCGGCCTGGTCCCTGACCCGCTCGCCGAAGTCCCCGGGCAGCACGGGCACCGGCACGTCGGCGGGGGAGAGGGCGACCCGGCCGTAGGCGGTCAGCGAGTGGTGGGAGACGCCGTAGTGGCGTTCGCGCTTGTCGCCCTCGCTGACCCGCAGTGCCT
>NZ_JBFAMX010000588.1:0-6485 GCF_040659615.1 Nonomuraea sp. NPDC049784 | reverse complement strand
CCCGGCGTCCGGGTCGCCGCACGCGGTCTGCGCCCGCAGCATCCCGATCCGCTGCCCCTGCGAGGAGTCGCGCCAGATCCAGCCGAGGACCTTGAACCTCTGGCACTGACACCGGCCCGCGTCGGTGGTGCCGAAGATCGTGGCGAGGTCGGCCCAGGACGCCTCGTTGGCGGGGACGATGGTCAGCTGTCCGGCCGGGATGGGCCCCGGCGAAGCCGTCGTCGATGGTTCATGGATGGAAGGCGACACCGCGGAAGGCGACACCGCGGGCTACGTCAGGGACCGGGCCGCGCGAAGTCGCCGGGGGCGTTCCACTCCACCAGGGCCGCGCCGTAGTTGAGGCCCGAGCCGAACGCGACCAGCACGGCGCGCTGCCCGGCCCGCAACCGGCCCGTGTCCGTCGCCTCGCGCAGCACCAGCGGGAGCGAGGCGCCCGAGGTGTTGCCGATCCGCTCGATGTTGGTGAGGGTTCTGCTCAGCGGTACGCCCAGGGTGTCCAGCACGCCGTGCACCAGCCGCAGGTTCGCCTGATGCAGCGCGAAGAAGTCGATGTCCGCGACCCTCAGGCCCTGGTCGTGAACGAACGACTCGATGAACTTCGGCAGTGTGCCCAGCACGAAGTCGCGGATCTCGCGGCCCTCCATCGTGGTGAAGTTCTCACCGAAGGCGGAGGACTTGGGCCTCCCGTCCGCGCCGGTGCGCGACTCCCGTGCCACGTACGCCGTCCAGTACCCGGCCGGTTCGCTGCGCAGGGTCACCCGCCGGATGCCGCGGCCGGCCGGGGCCGGCTCGAGCAGGTAGCAGGCCGCGGCGTCACCGAAGATCACCCCGATCGTCCGATCCTCCGGGTCGAACAACTTCGAGCTGACGTCGGTCAGCACCACCGCCACGCGCGCGTACTCGCCGGACTGCACGTACCGGCGTCCGACGTCGAGCGCGAACACCCCTCCAGGGCACCCCCCGGAGTTGACGTCGAAGCCGGCGCCGCCGTCCATGCCGGCCTTCCGCATGATCGCCACGGCCGTGCTCGGCAGCATGAGGTCCGGCGTGAACGTTCCGCAGATCACCAGGTCCACCTGGTCAGGGGTGATGCCGGCCTGCGCGCAGGCGTCCACCAGGGCGTGCGCCCCCAGATCGGAGGACCAATCGCCGGAGGCCGCCATCCGGCGGGTCTCGACGCCGATGTGCTCATGGATCCATTCGCTCGTGGTCGGCAACCGCGCGGCGAGTTCGTCGTTCGTCACCACGCGCTCGGGGACGTACCGGCCGATCGCCCGAATCCCTACGCCGAACGGCGGAACGCTCATAGGAGACCTCCCTCGTCTGCCGGCGTCACGCCGCCTTCACGGTCGCCGGCAGGGAGTCGTACCAGCGGATGGCATAGCGGTTCAGCCGGGTGGGGTCGCCCGCGAGCGTGAGGTCCGGCAGCCGGCGCATGACCGCAGGGAGGGCGATCTGCGCCTCCAGCCGGGCCAGCGGGGAGCCGAGGCAGAAGTGCGGGCCCACGCTGAAGGAGATCGGCTGGTTGTCCGGCCGGTCGGGCCGGAAGTCGTGAGGCGAGTCGAAGCGCCGGGGGTCGCGGTTCGCCGCGCCCAGCAGAATCAGGAGTTCGGCCTCCTGCGGCAGTGTCGTGTCTCCGACCCGCATCGTGGTGGTCGCCCGGCGCACGGTGAACTGCGCCGGCGCGTCCCAGCGCAGCAATTCCTCCACGTACGGCCGCACGAACTCCTCGTCGTCGCGCAGGCGCGTCGCGTGCTCCGGGCGGCGGAGTAGCTGCAGCAACCCGTTGGCCAGCAGGTACGTGGTCGAGTCGAGCGCGGCGGCGAGCATCCCCACGAGGTTGACCAGCAGCTCGTCGGCGGTGAGAGCGGCCTGGTCGCGGTCGTGCGCGGCGATGAGCGCGCTCGACAGGTCGTCCGCGGGCGCGCGACGCCGGGCGGCGATGAGGTCGATGATGTACGCCTCGATCTCCTCCGTCGACCGCTGCCCCAGCTCCGCCTCGTCCGGCGGCGGGAACGCCTCCAGCACGATCAGCATGTCCCCGACCCGGTCCTCGAACCAGCGGTAGTCCGACTCGGGGATGCCGAGGATGTCGCACATGATCCGCACGGGCAGGGGGAGGGCGAAGTCCTTCACCAAATTGACGACGCCGTCCCCGGCGCACCGTTCGACGAGGCCGTCGGCCAGTTGCTCGGACCGCTCCCGGATGAGATCGCTCATGCCCGCCACCCGGCGGGCGCTGAACCAGCCGGAGAGCAGGGGCCGGACCCGCGTGTGGTCCGGAGGGTCGGTGAACAGCAGCGTCTTGGTCAGCAGCGTCGAGGCCCGGTTCGTCCGCCAGGCCGGCCAGTTGCGGTCCAGGCGCTCTTCGTTCACCACGGATGTGGAGGCGTCGCGCAGGATCTGGTCGGCCGCTTCATAGCCGACCACGATGAACATGCTGTCGGTCACCGGCACGATCGGGCCGTGCTCGTGCAGCGCCTGGTACCCCGGATAGGGATCCTCGATCCCGTTGGGGCCCATGATCCAGGCCAGGGCGGACTCCACGTCCATCCCGGATCACCTCCTTGCCGTCGTCTGTGGTCTCATGCGCCGGACGTCTGGTTCGATGCCGCGACGTTCCGCGGCTGGACCGCGGGCAGCCGGTTTCCGTGTGTGAGGTGGACCGCTTGCAGCACGATGTCCGCGGCCCGTCCGACGCCACCGGCCTGCCGGAGCCGATCGCCCCAGTGCCGGCTGCGCTGCCGGAAGGAGCCGTCTGACAGCAGTCGGAGCAGCTTGGCGGCCACCTCGGCCGCGTCGAAACCGGGCGGCCGGTCCAGGGCCAGCCCCACACCGGCGTCCACGGCGCGGGCGGCCAGGTCGTAGCAGTCCAGCCAGAACGGCATGACCAGCATGGGCTGCCCGCAGTAGACGGTCTCGTGGAAGATGTTGTTGCCGCCGTGGCAGACGACGGCGCGCACGTGCGGGTGGGTGAGCACCCCGAAGTGCGCCGGCACCCATTCGACCGTGCGGACGTTGGCCGGCAGTTCGGCGGGCAGCAGCGCCCGCTGGTCGGCGGGCAACTTCCACAGCACCTGGTGGCCCGGCCCGAGCCGGCGCAACGCCTCGGCGAACTCCCGCAGTTGGTCGGCGGACAGCTTGATCAAGGTGCCCATGTTCACGTACACGACGGACTCGTGCCGGTCCAGCCAGTCGCTCAGCTCGCCGGCCCCGTCAGCCCATGCCTCCCGCGGCGGGACCACGGCGCCCACCATGTGCAGGTGCGGGGGAGCGGCGAACGGATACTCCAGCCCGAAGACCGAGTAGTTGAGCACCGCGACCGCGTCGGCAGTGTGCCGTTCCGGGTCGGCGAAGACGTTGGCGAGGCCGTGCGCCCGCCGCTCCCGCGCGAGCGTGAGGTCGGCGCAGCGCAGCATCGCCGTCCGGAGCCGGAGCCGGAACGCGACATTGACGAGCCACTGGGCCCCGCTCAGCCGGTGCGGCAGGCCGGAGGTCGGGGTCGGGTACGTCCACGGCAGCCGGCCGAGGTACACCCCGCTCGCAGGGAAGGCGATGCTCAGCACGAACGGCACCCGGCGCGCGCAGGCCGCGTCGATCGCGCCGACGTTCAGATTGTCGATCACCATCAGGCGGGGGCGTACGCGATCGATCTGCTCCAGGGTGCGCTGGAAGAACGTCCGCAGCACCGCCCGGTCCCGCACGACGCGCGCCAGCGCGACCGTGCCGGCGGTGGTGCGCGGTCCCCGGGTCATGGCGCCGTACATCGCGCCGTCGACGGTGACCATCTTTTCGCCATAGGAATGGAACGAGATCGGGCTGCCCGCGCCCGCCGCGTCCACCAGGCGCCGCGCGTCCTCCTCGGAGGCGAAATGCAGGTCCGGCACATTTCGCCGGGACAGTTCTCCGGCGATCGAGAGAATCGGATTGAGCAGGCCGGAGTGCGCCGCACTGGCGAACAGAATAGGTCCTCGATCTGATGTCATCCGCATTCCTGGGTTAGGCCGCAGAAAATCATCGCCAGGCTTGCCTGACGTGGTCGAAGGTCGGTCGTGCGCCGCTCGAGGAAAATGGGGAGGTCGGGCGGCGCTCGAGGGCCGCTGAATGGCGGGTCCAGGAAAACAATAGGCACTTGACGCGCTGACCGCGGACCGCGAACACTCGGCTATCGGGACCTCGGGGGCGTCCGGCTTATTCTTCCGGAGGAAATGCCAGTGTCGGAATCAAGTTCCGCTCTTCCCGGTTTTTACTCCCGGGAATTCGTCAGCGACCCGTACGCGGCGTACGACTATCTGCGCCGCACCGGGCCGGTCCGGCGGATCCACCGGGCCGGCGTGCCCGTCTGGCTGGTCACCAGCTACGACGAGGTGCGGCTGGTCCTCACCGACCAGCGCTTCGTCAAGGAACCGGCGCGATGGCCCGTACCGATCGAGGAGGCCGACCCCGGGCTCGGGGGCCTCGCCCGTTTCGTTGGGAAGCACCTGCTGTATTCGGATCCGCCGGGCCACACCCGGCTGCGCCGGCTGGTGTCGAAGACCTTCACGCCGGGCCGGGTCGCGGAGTTCGAGCCGATGATCAGGACCGTGGTGGACGAGCTGCTCAAGCAGTTCGACGTACGGGACGAGATCGACCTCGTCGGCTGGTTCGCGGTCCCCATCGGGACCACCGTGATCTGCGAGATCCTGGGCATCCCCGCGGCCGAGCGTAAGGATTTCCGGCGGTGGTCGCTCCCGCTGGTCTCCGACGACGAGTCCGCCCGCTCCAGCGCGGAGCTCGCGGCCGGCCGGCGGGCCGCGCTCGCCCAGCTGAGCGAGTACCTCGGCGCGCTGATCCGGCAGAAACGCGCCCGCCCCACCCCTGACCTGCTGAGCGCGCTGATCCAGGCCCGCGACGGTGACGCCCGCCTGAGCGAGACGGAGCTCGTCGCGATGGCGCTGCTGCTGCTGATCGCCGGGCACGAGACGACCGTCAATCTCATCGGGAACGGGATGCTGGCCCTGCTGACCCACCCTGACCAGGCCGAGCTGCTGCGCCGCCGGCCGGACCTGATCTCCGGCGCGATCGAGGAACTGATCCGCTACGAGGGCTCGGTCATGATCTGCAGCCTGCGGGTCACCGGCGAGCCCGTCGAGCTCGCCGGGGTGCGCATCCCGGAGGGCGAGCTGGTCATGGCCGTGGTGGCCGCGGCGGATCGCGACCCCGCCCGGTTCGACGACCCGCAACGGCTCGACGTCACCCGGCCGTCCAATCCCCATCTGGGGTTCGGCGCGGGCGCCCACTACTGCGTCGGGGCGCCCCTGGCGCGGCTGCAGAGCCGGATCGCCATCGGGGAGCTGCTGCGGCGCTATCCCCGGATGGAACTGGCCGTGCCCCGGCAGGAGCTGTCCTGGCATCCCAGCATCTCGCTGCGGGGCCTGCACGCCCTCCCTGTCGCACCGCACGGCAGCCCCGCGTACCCCGCGATGCGGCATTTGGCTGGAGGTGCCCGTGGTCGCTGACACCCCGCCGGGACCGGTCGCGCTGCTGCGGCGGCACGTCCGCCGCATGCCCGGCGCCACCCTCTACGAGTACGCGGGCGACCGCGACGAGCGCCTCACCTTCGCCGAGCTCGACGCGCGCGCCATGGCGCTGTCCGCCGAGATCAGGCGGCACACCGCGGTCGGTGACCGGGTGGTCATCCTGCAGGAGTCCGGGCTGGAGTTCCCGGTCGCCTTCTTCGCCTGCCTGTACGCCGGTGCCGTCGCCGTTCCCCTGTACCCGCCGGACGCCCAGCGGGCGACCACTCGTCTGGACTCGGTGGTCCGTGACGCGGATCCGGCCCTCGTCCTGACCGCCGCCCGCCACCGGCGCGCCGTGCGGGGCTGGCTGGACAGCGGCGTCGTCCGATCGCCCCGGCTGGTGCTCATCGACGAGCCCGGCCATGCCGACGGGGAGCCGGTGGTGGCACGGGGTGACGAGCCGGCGCTGCTGCAGTACACCTCCGGCTCCACGGGAGACCCCGCCGGAGTCGTCGTCACCCACGACAACCTGGTGGCCAACGTCCGCCAGATCCAGCACGCCTATGAGCTGTCCTCCGACAGCGTCCTGGTCAACTGGCTTCCCCTCTTCCATGACATGGGCCTGCTGACCATGGTGGTGCTGCCAGCGCTGTTCGGGATCCGCTCGGTCCACCTGGCGCCCGCGACGTTCATCCGCCATCCACGCCGCTGGCTCGAACTGATCTCCCAGCTGCCGGACGCCAACGCCATGTCGCCCGACTTCGGCTACCGGCACTGCGTGCAGCGGATCGCCCCACCGCAGCGGGCCGGGTTGGACCTGCGCGGATGGCGGATCGCCGGGAACGGCAGCGAGCCGGTCCGGCCGCAGACGCTCGACCTGTTCGCCGAGGCGTTCGCCGGCCAGGGGTTCGACCCGGCGGCCTTCCGCCCCAGCTACGGCCTGGCCGAGGCGACCGTTCTGGTGGCCGGGTTCCGGGCGCCGGGGCC
>NZ_JBFAMX010000587.1:0-6490 GCF_040659615.1 Nonomuraea sp. NPDC049784 | reverse complement strand
GGGATGAGCCGGCGACGGGCGGGCGTCCCCGTCGGTCGCCGTCAGGCGACCACCCCGGTCCGATACCGGCGCTCGATCGCGTCGGTGCCGTACCCCCGGGTCCAGCCGAGATACGGCCAGAAGCGGCCACCAGTCGATCATGTTCGTAATCTCGGAATCCGAGGTCGTGTTCGGCTGTCCCGGTGCCGCGCTCTTTTCCCAGGTGAGCGCCTTCAAGATCAACCCATGGCCGGTATTGGCCGTATCTCGGCTGGACCCGATATGGCGACGCCCGCCGTGCTCGCCGAGGCACTGTCTCAAGAGGCCGCGCTCACCGACTGTGGCGCGAACATCCTGCGCTGGCCCGCCATCGGCTTCGACCTCTACTGGACGCCCAATGGCGGGAGGACGAGAAGGGGATGCGCGCGGTGGCTGGCGTGCATCCATTCCAATGTCGTCGTGAGCGGCCTGGTGGGAGCGATGTCCTCACGCGGCAACCATGAGAAGAGCCGCTGCGCTATGGCGAGACGTTACTCTGGATCGCCCACGTTAAGGACGACCTTGCCCATGGTGCGCCCCTTGGCGACCAGGTCATGTGCTGCCGCGGCATCCGTGAGCATGAATTCCCGCTCCACGTGCACGGCGAGCCGGCGCTCGCGGTACAGCTCTACCAGCGCTTCCAGTCCGTAGGCGTCCGGTTCCACGAGGAAGTCCGTGGCGTGGACGCCCAGTTCGGCGGCTCGTTCCGACATCCCGGGCGTCCACGCGCCCTGGCCGCTGATCATGAGGCCTCCGGGGCGGAGACACTTCAACGCCTCGAGCCCGGCTTCGCCGCCGAACATCTGGATGACCACGTCGGCGTCGCGGACCGCCTCGACAACGTCCACCGCGGTGTAGTCGACGACTTCATCCGCTCCCAGGCTCCGTACGAACTCGTGCTTGGCGGGACTGGCCGTACCGATCACATAGGCGCCACGGGCCTTGGCGACCTGAACGGCCAGATGGCCGACCCCACCGGCCGCCGCCGCGACGAGCACCCGATGCCCGGGACCGATCCCGCCGACGTCGACGCTCATCTGCCACGCGGTCAGGCCCGCGAGCGGAAGCGCCGCGGCCTCGGCGAACGACATGCCCTCGGGGATCCTGGTCAGGTGCCGGGACGGCGCAGTCACGTACTCGGCGTACGCGCCGGCCTCTCGGGGGAACCACGGCATCCCGAACACGCGGTCACCGACCTGGAACCTCGTCACGCCGTACCCGACCGCGGTGACCACGCCGGCCACGTCCCAGCCGTTGACGAAGGGCAGGCTCAGCACACGGTTGTAGGCGACGCCCATCCGTGTGTAGACGTCCACCGGGTTGACGCCCGCCGCGACCACCTTGACCAGCACCTCGGTCGGCGCCGGCTTGGGCACGGGCACATCGACGAGTTCGAGCGTCTCGGTACCGCCCCACTGATGCTGCCTCACTGCTCGCATGCCGTCTCCTTGCATCGAAACCTTGCTCACGAGACGTTAGTGAGGCATCTGGCCGCGCGAATCTGTTGGGCGACTGGCTTTGCCGGTTATCCGAAACGCCGTACCACTGCGCGTTTCAGCTCGCCTCATCGAGATCGAGGGCCGGCAGCTCGGTCCGCGAGGCCACGCCGAGCTTCGGATATGCCTTGTACAGGTGGTATCCGATGGTTCTCGGGCTGAGGAAGAGCTGTGCCGCGATCTCTCGGTTGCTCATGCCCGTGGCCGCCAGCTTGACGATCTGCAGCTCCTGAGGGGTGAGGCGGTGCAGCAGGCCGGGCTCGCGTACCGGAGCGATCAGCCGCTCACCGGTCGCCCTCAGTTCCGCGCGGGCGCGATCGGCCCATGGCCGACAGTTGAGGCGGTCGAAGACGTCCAGAGCTGATCGCAGGTGATGCCGGGCGTCGGCACGGCGACGCATCCGACGTAGCCACTCCCCGTAGAGCAGCTCGGTGCGAGCGCGCTCGAACGGACGGCCATCGCGCAGGTGCAGCCACACGGCCCGCTCGTAGTAGCGCTCCGCTTGGTCATCCGGGGCCAGCAGCGCCTGACAGCGCAGCGCCACCGCCTCCGCCCAGGGCTGAGTCATCTGCGACGCCCAAACGCCCACCCGTTCCGCAGCCGCTCTCGCGAAGCCCCCGCGGCCGACCCTCGCCGCGGCTTCCACCAGGTCGGGCATCCGATGCATGACCATCACGGCACGAGCGGCGGGACCGAACGCCCCGAACTCCTCGGCCCTGCGCAGCGCCGCTTCGGGCCTGCCCAGACTGAGATCGAGGAGGTTGAGGGCGACACAGCGCATGCCGCCGGTCGCGGCGTCCTGGACATCGGCGATCCCCTCGGCCAGCGCCAGGCATCTGTCCTCGTCGCCTTCCAGCGCGGCGAGGTAGGTCATCACGGCGACCAGCTGTGCGGCGTAGTGGCGCTGGCCGGTGTCCCTGGCGATGCGCAACCCTTCCTTGGCGTTGGCCAGCGCGTCACGATGCAAGCCCAGGAACATCTGAGAACGGGACAGCAGGAGCAGCGCCAGCGGGAGCAGGCCGACCATCCCCTGGGTGCGGCAGCCGGACGCGATGGCTTGGGCTCTCTCGTATGCCGCCGTGTCGTCCCCGATGGCCAGGTCCCAGATGGCGAGCTGGGCCCTTTCCTGCAGGTTCACCGGTTCGATGCTCTCGCGCAGGCCCTCGATGAGTTCGCGCAGCCACGACAGGCCCGCCGGCGGTTCCTCGGCGGCCAGGCCCCCAACGCCTGCCAATACCCGGGTCAGTGAGCCTGCCCGTCCGGTGGCGAGAGGTCGTGCGTGGGCCACCCTGAGCGCGGTACGGGACAGGGCGGCGAAGTCGCTGGTCATCCACGCCGGCGTGAGCGACTCGAAATACAGGGTGATGGCGAGGTCTTCCGCTTGGCCGATGATCTTCTCGCCTGCCTCGGTCAAGGTGGCGTGGGCGGCCTCGAAGCGGCCTTGTGCCATGGCGATGGTGGCGCGCGTGCGGGCCAGACTCGCGACCGCCAGCGGATCGGCCACCGCGAGAGCGGCCTGGTCGGCGAGGGAGGCGGCACGCGTGTAGCGCCCGGCATCGGTCGCCGCCGCGGCGGCGGCGGCCAGGCGACGACAGCGTTCTTCCGGCTCGAGGCTGAGCTGTGCGGCACGTTCATAGGCGGCGGCCATCGCGGCGTACCCTCCCCGTGCGCGAGCGTGCTCGGCGCTGCGTTCCAAGGCCGCCGCGGTCTCTTCGTCCGGTCCCGTGGCGGCGGAGGCGAGGTGCCAGGCTCGGCGGTCGGCGTCCGCCTGCCGATCGGACAGGGCGTCGGCGAGTCCACGGTGGGCCGCCAGCCGCTGCGCGAGGGGCGCGTGCTGATAGGCGGCGGCGCGTACGAGCGGATGTCGGAAGGAGATCTGCCCCTCCCTCACCTGCACCAGGCCGGCAGCCTCGGCGGGGTCCACGTCGGCCAGCTCGGCTCCCAGGTCCCGCGCCGCCCGCAAGACGACATCGAGGGCGCCGGTGTCGTCGGCGGCGGCGACGAGCAGCAGCGTCCGGGTGTCGGCGGGAAGCCGGGCGATACGGTCGCGAAAGGTCAGATGCACGCGACTGGCGGCTGAGGCTGAGGCTGAGCCGATAGCGATGGCGTGCGTGGACAACTCGCCCGCGCACTGGTCCGGAGTGAGCATCATTGGCAATTCGAGCAGTGCCAGCGGGTTGCCGTGGGCCTCCCTGAGCAGCAACTCGCGCGTCTGCGGCGCCAAGTCGCCGGCATGCTTGACCAGCAGCTCGCTGGCCGATTCGTCATCCAGCCCACTTACCCGCAACTCCGGCACTCCCATAGCGGGGAAAGCGGGTTCGTCCTCACGGGCCGCGAAGATCAGCCCGACGCCTTCCGCATCGAGACGGCGAGCGGCGAACAGCAACGCCTCCGCCGAGGCATGATCAAGCCAATGCGCGTCGTCCACCAGGCACAACAAGGGACGCCGCTCGGCGAGCTCTGCCAGGAGCGTGAGCACCGCCACGCCTACCAGAAACCGGTCCCCTTCGGGCGCGTGCCCCATACCGAGTGCACCGCGCAGGGCGCGCGCCTGTCCGGCGGGCAGCGCCTCCAGGGTGTCGAGTGCGCCGCGCAGCAGCAGATGGAGCCCTGCGAACGGCAGCTCCAGCTCGGATTCGTATCCTGACCCGCGCAACACCCGCATCTCCCCTGCGGCGACGTCAGCGGCGTAGTCGAGTAATGCCGACTTGCCGATGCCCGCCTCGCCATGCAGAACTAGCACTCCGCTCCGGCCGGAATGCACGTCCATGAGCAGGCGATTGATCGCTGCCTGCTCGCTCGCCCGACCAATGAGCATGACAACATCCCATCTGCCCGAGTTGCCTTTCGCCTGCTTCGAGATGCTGCCCATCCTGCCCTGGTGCGTGTCTCCGAGTCAGTCCGTGGCCGGGCGAGTGATCAATACCTCTCTTGCAGGTATCTCTTCCAGGTGATCGCCCCCCGTGGGGGTGGAATGGGTGGCGAGGTGGCTACCGCGGAAGGCGGCGCCCAGTTTGCCGGGGAGCTTCATGCGCACGATGGGCCGCCTCTTGCGACACGGCACCCGGGCCGCCTTGATGATCTCCTCTGTGCGGACCTTCGTCCCGAAGTACCCCCAAGGGATCCGGTCCGCGCCAATGATGGAGGTGTAGATCAGATGCCCGACGTTCGCCTCACGGGCCGCTTCGCAGAGCCGCCGCGTGCCGTCCACCTCGACCCGGTCGGTGTATTGGCCCTTGTACGGCGCCAAAGCCAGACGCACCACCATGCCGACCCTGTGCAGACCTCGGCCAGCCCCTGCCCGGTCATCAAGTCCGCCACCGCCCAGTCGGCATCGGATCCGGCGCGAGGGCTACGACTCATTCCGCGCACATCGAACCCGGCCTCGGCCAGCCGCAGCAGTGCTCTGCCGAGCCTGCCGGTTGCCCCGATCACCAAGACCAGCTCGCTCACAACACGCCCCCAAAATCCTCATGGACACGCTTCCAGCGCCTTGCCTGACCGGAAAGCACGACATTGGACAAGATTGCAGGTCATCGATGGTACGCATGGCGGTCAAGCAGGCGAATCTGTCGACTGACTGGCTTATAGAAGCGATCTTCTGCCTTGGATACTGCTGATGATCTATCGAGGCGCCGGCTGGCCGCCAGTCCTCAGCGCCAGTCGGGAGCGGGATCAGTCACAGTGAGCGGCGAATCCGTCACCTGACCGAGTCATGCGTTCGATGCCTCGCGCTCGGCGCGGGGACTTGCCGTCGTCCCTGCCTGACGGCTACCGGAGAGTCTGTCCTGGCTGGTCGACGATGCCCCTCGCCAGTTCGGCGGAGAGGTAGGCGATTCCCTTGGGCAAGGTCTCCTCCCCGTAGGGAATCTCCTCCTGTACCTGCTCGACACGCCTGTTCCCCGCCATCCGAACCCTGGACATCAGCGTTCAGCGGGTGACCGAGGTCCTGACCGAGATGGGCGTGCTCATCGATGACCGGCGCCCCGCATTCGAGACCTGGCTGGAGCGCAAGCTCGACGGCCTGGCCGACGGCATTCACGCCGAGACCGAGCACTGGCTACGAACCCTGCATGTCCAGCGAAGGAGG
Source organism: Nonomuraea sp. NPDC049784 (assembly GCF_040659615.1). NCBI lineage: Bacteria > Bacillati > Actinomycetota > Actinomycetes > Streptosporangiales > Streptosporangiaceae > Nonomuraea > Nonomuraea sp. NPDC049784. The sequence continues at coordinate 886 of NZ_JBFAMX010000587.1, read as the reverse complement.
CCACCCGGAACACGAGCATTAAAACCACCCCGAGTTGCAGTTCGGATCACGAACTAATATGGTTCGTAGCACGAACTCACCTCTTTTGTTGATTGGGGCGCACATCATGAGTCGTACAGTAGTGGTCATCGGCGGCGGTTACGGAGGTTCGGCACTCGCCAAGGCGCTGGCTGCCGAGGCTGAGGTCGTCCTCATCGATCCCCGGGACGCGTTCGTCAACACGGCCGGGTCGTTGCGGACGCTGACCCAGCCCGACTGGGGTAGCAACATGTTCTTCCCCTACGCCACGTGGCTGACCCGGGGCACGGTGATCCGCGACCGTGCGGTTTCCGTGGATCCAGGCGGCGTCACCCTGGCCTCAGGCCAGCGGGTCGAGGCCGGCTATCTGGTCCTGGCCACGGGCTCCAGCTATGCCTACCCGGCCAAGCCCACCGCCAACTCCACCGACCAGATCCTGGACGATCTCCGCAGGACCCACAAGGAGCTGGCCGGTGCCGACCGGGTGCTGATCCTGGGTGCCGGGCCGGTCGGTCTGGAGCTGGCCGGGGAGATCAAGGAGGTCTGGCCGCACAAGCATGTGACCATCGTCGACCCGGCCGAGCAGCTCCTGCCCGCCTTCCAGGCGGAGCTGCGTCACGACCTGCACCGCCAGCTCGACGAGCTCGACATCCGCCTGCGGCTGGGCACCGATCTCACCGCGCCGCCGGCGACCGAGCCCGGCCAGGCCGAGACCTTCACCGTCACCACCACCGGCGGGGAGGAGATCACCGCCGACATCTGGTTCCGCGCGCACGGCGTGCGCGTCAACAGCGACTACCTCGCCGACGGCCGGCTCACCATCCGCACCCCGCAGGGGCAGGTCCCGGTCACCGAGACGCTCAACGTC